>JAZUSJ010000157.1:0-5472 GCA_045606685.1 Eubacteriales bacterium | reverse complement strand
TCCTTGGCTCACAGAACGACATGGCTACGATCCGACTTCAAGGTCGTGCGTAATAAAGATAATGGAAAGGTTACGCTCTCTCTTGAGCTTGTTGATCAGCTCGAGGATCTGCGCCTGAATGGTTACGTCCAGTGCGGTGGTAGGCTCGTCACAGATCAGAATATCGGGGTTTGCGGACAGAGCGATCGCAATCACGATACGCTGTCTCATACCGCCCGAGAACTCGAACGGATACTGACGGTAACGCATTCTCGCTTCGGGAATACCAACCTCTTCCATGAGCTTGATAGCCTTTTCCTTTGCGATGCGCTTGGTCAGCTTATAAACGACCTGGGAAGCCTTTTCCTTGAGGAAATCAATGATCTCAATGCAGCGCTTGTCAAAGTCTACGCTTGCCGCGACCTCAACGTCTGCCTTGAACTTGTTCATGACGCGGGACAGAACAGATACGATGGTCTCGATCTGTACCTCGGGCTCGATGACCGACTTGGGAACGACGTTCCACTCAACCGTCTTGCCCTTAGCAAGCAGTGCCTCTCTCTTTGCGGTCTGCTTAGCAAAGCGCGCCTCTTCCTTGGGATTGTTCTTGATATAGAAGAAATACTTCTCGATCTCTCTTTCAAGAGCGCCGCCAAAGGTATACGCGACGTTATCCTTGATGGTTGCCAAGGGATCGATCGCAGCAGAAACGCTTCTTCTGACGTCCCTGTAAACAACACCCGCATCCTGGACTGTAAAGTTGCCTGCCTTAAAGAAGACAATCGCCTTTTCCAGCTCCTTGATTGCGATCTTCTTGTTCTCCAGCGTCTTGTGTGCGGAATACTGCACCGCGATCTTTTCCATCGCGATAAACGAATTCATAAAGTCTTCCATCAGGAACTTATATGCGAGTTCGTTTGCCTCTTCCGCGGGCATTTTGCTCAGATCAACCTCGGGGTGCTTGTAAATGTAGTAGCCGATTCTGAAGAAATTGTAAGGAGTCTGCTCAATCATATCCTGCGCGGTCTGCTTCAGAGCCTGCAGAACCTCGACCGAAGCAGCAGTTGCAACCTTTTGCGATGCCTTCTCACCTGCTGCCTTATTGACAGAGTTCTTTTCCTTATGAGCGGCTGCCTCCAGTGCAGCACCGTGTGCCTTGAGTACTCCCCCGAACTTTGCGGTAAAGTACTTATCCTGGATCATCAGCAGCTTGCGATAGATCTGATTGAGGTCACCGATCACGTCAATTCGCTGGTTCTTCTCGGTCATGAAGAGGAAATCTTCAATGAGCGCGAGCATTTCTTCCGTATGCGTACGGGCATCGGTATAGCTGTTCTCCAGCTTGATGGCCTCAATGTTGAAGCTGTCGAACGTCTTGATATACTTATCAACGTCCTCAGCGGTAAAACGTGAATTTGCACTCTCGGCAAGTGCCTTTTTCATGGTATCGGACAGAATTGCAAGCGTTTTGTTGAACGTCGTGCGGCCTTCCTTGCGGTTTGCCTTGTTCTTGAGCAGCATTGCCTCGGTGATCTGCTTACCGATACGCATGATGGGGTTGAGCGAGGAAAGCGGATCCTGGAAGATCATGGCGATCTTGTCACCGCGCAGCTTGTGCATTTCCTCCTCGGGAATACGGGTAAGACCCTGACCGTCGTACAGGATCTCGCCGCCCTCGTAGATCGCATTGACTGCGGAAATGCCCATAATTGCCTTGGAGGTTACCGACTTACCCGAGCCGGACTCACCTACGATGGCAAGCGTTTCGCCCTTATAAAGGTCGAACGAAATATCACGTACAGCCTGCACCTTGCCGCCGTCTGTACGGAAGGAAACCTTCAAATTATTAACTGACAGTTTAACTTCTTTATTCATCTCTTACTCCTCCGATCCTCTGAGCGACGGGTTGAACGCGTCTCTCATACCGTTACCGAACAAGTTGAAGCTGAGCATCATCAATACCAAGAAGATGCAGGGGAAGAATGCCGCATAAGCCGCACCTGCGGTGATAGAATCCTTGCCCTTTGCGATCATAGTACCCACCGAGGTAATGCGGCCGGCGTCCAGGTTGATAATTCCCAAGTAAGTCAAGCTGGTTTCAGAGTAGATCATGGACGGGATTGCCAGAGCTACTCTGGTAACGATGGTACCGATACCGTTGGGGAAGATGTGCTTGAACATGATTCTTGCATCACCCGCACCCAAGGTTCTTGCAGCCAGAACGTACTCCTGGTTCTTGAAGCGGTAGAACTGCATACGGGTTGTGCCCGCCATGCCGATCCAGCCGGTTGCAAAGAATGCAATGAACAATACCAGCACGTTTTGGATATTTGATAGCTGGAACCAACCGTGCTCCAGGATCAATGCGCCCAGGTGGAACTGAAGAAGCGTAATGACGATCATGGAAGGAACCGAACCCAGAATTTCGCAGAATCTCTCCATTGCAAGGTCGAGCTTGCCGCCGAAATAGCCGGAAATGGAACCCCAGATGACGCCAACGATAAAGTTAACTGCTGCAACAACGGATGCAAAGATAAAGGAGAATCTCGCACCGTTGGCAAGGCAGGTCAGAATATCCTTACCGTTCTTGTCGGTACCGAAAATAAAGTTAGGCTCACTGATGCCATCCTTCTTGACCTGCGTGTGCGTGTAGGTATAGTACTCATAGTACTCGGCTCTTACCTCAATACCACCGTCAACCTTACGGCCGTAAGCGTAGTAGTAGGTCTTGCCGTTTTCCTGAACACCGTCCTCACCCTCAATTCTCAGAGAGTTGTAGTCGGCAACCAGGCTGCTCTTATCCTCTTCGGTGTACTTCCAGTAGTTGGGGATGACGTTGCCGTCCTTGTCGGTCTTGGGACGCAGAACGGACGCCTTCAGGTTTTCCACCTCATAGTAGATGTTTGCGTCATACTTGTTCTTTTCCTGCATGTTCTTTCTGTCGCTGAAAGGCACGACGGGATACAGAATCTGTCTGCCGGTATCGAGCTGATACTGCTGAATAGCCGCAAACTCTTCCTGAGAAATGATCTTATACTTACCAAAGCCAACGCCGTGGTAGGCATCGAAGCGGTATGTGTAGAGCGAGCCGTCCTCACTGACGGTGTACTCACCGTTCTTAATGACGTCCTGACCGATCTCCTGCATCAGAGCAACATCCTTGAGGTACGTGATGTAGTTCGCGTTCTTAACCTTGCATCCATCCCAGAAATCAATATTGCTGTTTGCAAAGATCTCAAGTCTGGGAGGCGTATACATATACGTTGCATCGTAATAAGGAACGGTGTAAGGTGTGAAAAAGGGTGCAAAGATTGCAAACAGGATCAAAAAGGAAATGACAATGCCGCCAACGACTGCGCCCTTGTTCTTGCAGAAACGGCGGAATGCGCCCTGGAAGTAGCTGACAGGCTTTGTGTCAAACTTCTTATCATGGCCAATGTCGCTTCTCTGGACAAATTGGAATTTTTCTGCGGGGATGTTTTGATATTGATTTGTCATATTACTTCGCCCCCATTCTGATTCTCGGATCGATAAATCCATAGCTGATGTCGATTACGATACCTGCAGTCAGACCGACCAGCGTATAGAAGCCGGACAGAAGCATGAAGAAATCGTAGTCTTTTGCAGTAATTGCGCCCAAATACAGACCACCGACGCCGTTGATGCCAAACATCTGCTCAATGATCAGCGAGCCCGAAAGAACGCCGACAAACTCAGAGAGGATAGAGGGGAAAATAACGACCATGGAGTTACGCATTGCATGGCGGAAGATCGCCTGATGCTTGGTCAGACCCTTGGTTCTTGCCAGCAGCATGAACTCACCGGTCAGAACCTCGGAAAGCTCTGCGCGGGTGTAACGTGCGTATCCCGCAATAGAGCCCAGGCAAAGAGCAAATACTGCAGGCAGCATGGAATGGAATACCGGCCACGAGAAGTACTGGTCACTTGTCAACATGGACAGCGGGAACCAGCCCAGCTTGAAGCAGAATACGTACTGCAGCATCAAGGCCAGAACGATGGAGGGTACCGAGATCAACAAAATGATGAAAATGTTGATGACCTGGTCCTGCCACTTGTTCTTTTTGAGCGCGGCCAGGATGCCCAAGCCCAAACCGATCGGAACACCGATCAGTGTGGAATAGATATTGATCAGGATTGTGGGAGGAAGATGGTCTGTAAATACCTCCCAAAGGTCCATGTTCAGATATTCACCGTAGGTAGTGGCGATACCGAAGTCAGCCTCGGTGACGATTCTTTTGATATAGTTACCGTACTGAATCAGGATCGGCACTCTATCGTAGGTCCAGACACCGTTGGTGCCCTCTTGGATATTGGTGATCCAGCCTCTGCCCTCCAGCGTCTTCATGACGACTATGGGATCCTGTCCGGGAAGCGCATTCGTGGGAATGGGCAGCAGCTTGATGAGTACAAAGCACATCGTGAAGATGATGACGAATGTAAACAGCATCAAGCCCAGACGCTTGGTCACATATTTAAACATATACATAGGTATCTCTCCTCTGTTTTTGTTTTTTGCGAAGTCAGATCCTTGCCTTCCCTTCCCGAAGCCTTGACTCCGCGGGATATCGGCAAGGGGTGCGCGCAAATAAGATCTACGCGCGCGAGCGTGAATATTTAGGTAGCGTTTTTTTGCAGCTCAGTGCCGCTTTTTTGATATAGCTAAAGAGAGGCGAGCTCTTCAAAAATACAGGGAAATTCACTCGCCGAAGTTGGCGCAAGTTCGTCTCTCTTCGGCTATAGCGCGTATTCTGTGCCGTTTTTCACAGCACGATAAAGGCGAAATCAGCGGTGGGCGAAAGGAGTTCGCCCACCGCCTCTTTTATGACTTAATAAATCTTATTAAATCGTTTTCTGAATTACTCAGACTTCTTGTACTCGGCGGAGAGGTCGTTACCGTTAGCAGCAACGAATGCGGTCCATTCTTCATCGGTGTAGTTAACCTCGATGTATCTCAGGCCGCCGAAGCCCATGAAGGTGTGCTCGTCCTCAGAGAAGTAAGAGAACTTAGCGCCCAGGAAGGATCCGCCGCCGTCAGCGATCAGCATAACGGAACGAGACTCCTTAATGGTAACCTCTTCCAGAGCGGAGAGGATCATCAGTCTTGCTTCGGTGGGAGCAAAACCGTCGCCCCAGTTGTAGGTCTTTTCCTGTTCCTCGGAAGCTGCCAGACCGTTCAGGCAGTAGTACCAGTTCTGGATGCTCATGGTGATCTCCTGACCAGCGCCCTCGTAGTCGCCTGCGGGCATGGTCAGAGTCATAGGAATGGAGCTGGTATCCCAGTACATGTGGTAGTTCAGGGAGTCATCGGGGTTAACGAATGCGCCGATGATGTCGAAGGGGTTGAATGCGTTACCGGAGAAGCCGTAACCGAAACCGATCTGAGTTGCACCGGAACGGAATGCTTCTGCCCACTGTGCACCAGCGGAAGCGTCGAATACAACGTCGATCTTGTCCTGGAGCTGAGTGCCCTTG
>JAZUSJ010000156.1:0-10953 GCA_045606685.1 Eubacteriales bacterium | reverse complement strand
AGCCTCCTGCTGAAGGGTGGAGGTGGTAAAGGGCGGTGCGGGGGCTTTGTGTCTTGTGGCGCGCTTGACGTCGGATACCGTAAAGGTCTTGCCCTGAACGGCGTCCACCACAGTCTGCGCCTCCGCCTGGCAGGTCAGCTTGACCTTGCCGTTTTGGTCGCCCCAGAAGCGTGCCAGCACGCGTGCGCCCTCTTCTGTGTGCAGATGCGCTGCGATGGTCCAGTATTCCTCGGGAACAAATGCGCGGATCTCGTTTTCTCTTTCCACGATCATCTTGGTGGCAACGCTCTGCACGCGGCCTGCGGACAGGCCGGGCTTGACGTTTTTCCAGAGTAAGGGGCTGATCTTGTAGCCCACGATTCTGTCCACGATGCGGCGCGCTCTTTGCGAATCGACCAGATCCATATCGATCTGACGCGGCTGCTTGATGGCCGCCTTGACAGCGGTCTTGGTGATCTCGTTGAAGGTCACGCGCTGGGTTTTCTCCACGGGAATGCCCAGCACGGCCGCGAGATGCCAGGAAATGGCCTCTCCCTCGCGGTCAGGGTCGGTTGCAAGGAAAACCTTGGTTGCATGCTTTGCTTCCTTACGGATCTCCTTGATCAGATCTCCCTTACCGCGCACGTTGATGTAATGCGCGTCAAAGCCGTTTTCAATATCCACGGCCAGCGTACTCTTGGGCAGGTCACGCACGTGTCCCTTGGATGCGATAACCTTATAATTAGAGCCTAAGTAGCCCTTGATGGTTGTTGCCTTGGAGGGTGACTCCACAATTACCAGATTTGCCATAAATTCTTATCTATTTTCCTTTCCGTAAACGGTGATTGTTTTCAAATTCAATGTCACTTGCGCGTATAAAGTCCGCCGGGCAGCGACTGCAAAAGTCCTTTGATCTCAAACATGGTCAGAGCAGTCATGACCTCGTGCGTGGGGTATCCGCAGCGCACCAGCCAATCTGCCGAGATCGCCTTATCCAGCGGGATCTGCGCGAACATGTCGCGCTGTCTTTGTGAGAATGCCGCCAACACCTTGGACGAATCATCCTGCCGCTCTTGTACTGCAGGCTGCTCGGGCAATTTGGGCGCGGTTGCCTTCTCGGGGGCTGTTTTCTTTTGGGATTCCTGCTTTTGCGCGTTTTGCTCGCCTCTGACCTCGCGCACGCTCTTGGCAGGCGCGGATGCTGCAGGCAGACCGACACCGTAGCGCGCAAAGACTGCGGGATCGGGATCGGAGCGCTCCTGCGCACGCATCAGCCTGGCGGTATCCACACTGTCGCGGTACAAAAACGCATAGTTTTGTAAAATGTCACGCGCACCCAGCGCAACGGCTGCGCCGTCACGGATCAGTGCGTTTGTGCCTGAGGTATTGGGATCGGTCACGTTGCCCGGCACGGCATAAATGTCCTTGCCCTGCACGATGGCCTCTCTTGCGGTGATCAGCGCTCCGCTGCCAAGATCTGCCTCCACCACCAGCGTACCTGCACCCAGGGCGCTGATGATACGGTTTCGCAGCGGAAAATGATAGCCTCTTGGCGGTGTGGAGGGCGGAAATTCGGTCAGAACGAGTCCGTTTTGTGCAATGGCGTGCATCAGCCTTTCGTGCTGACGCGGATACGGCACGTCAATGCCGCAGCCAAGCACGGCCACCGTGCAGCCCTTGGCAGACAGCGCACCCACAGCGCACGCGGCATCCACACCCAGCGCCATACCGCTGACCACGACCACACCCGTGCTTGCCAGCTCATAGGCTATTCTATACGCCATTTCCTTGCCGTATTCACTCATGCTGCGCGTGCCAACCATGCTGATAAACAGCTGCCGCTCAAAATCGGGCAGCTTCCCCCGATAGTACAGCACGCAGGGCGGTGCCTTGATGGCACGCAGCACCGAAGGATAGGCAGGATCGGTATAGGACAGGATGCCGACCTCGTGCTTTTGGCAGAATTCAAGAATGCCGTAAGCCTGGTCCAGCGACTTGTTGCAAAGCTTTCCCTTGAGGCTGTCGCTGATATCCAGCGCCTCGATCTCACTCTCCTCTGCGCCGAACAGCGCGTATGCGGAGCCAAACTGCGCAAGCAGCGACGGATATTCGCTATTGGCAATGCCGACGCAAAGAGAGAGCCAGACCGAAAACAATTTTTCATCTCTGTTCATGCAAAAAAGCTCCTTTCATACATAGGGGATAGTACAGATGCGATCAATTCTCGCGGCACATCTCCCACATCAGTACGGCTGCCGCCACCGATGCGTTGAGGGATTCCGCATCTCCCGCCATGGGGATATATACCGTTTCGCTGCACGCTTCAAGCATGCGCGCGGACAGTCCGTGTCCCTCGTTGCCGATCACGGCACAGTCCCCGGTGGCAAAATCAAAGCTGCCCAGCTGCTTTGCACGCTCGTCAAGTGCGGCTGCATACACGCGCCTGCCGCCGCTTTGCAAAAGCGTAACGGCTGCTGGCAGATCGTCCACGCGCAAGATCTTTTGCGAGAACAGCGTACCCATCGCACCGCGCAGCGTTTTGGGATTGTACAAATCGGCACAGTCGCCGCTCAAAATCAGCCAGTCAATCCCAAAGGCGTAAGCGGTACGGATCACCGTTCCCTCGTTGCCGGGATCGCGCAGGGATTCGCACAGCAATATTCTTCCGCTCTGCGGTGCCGCCAGCGCCAGCAATTCGGAGTTGCTGCTATCTATTGTAGCGATTTTATGAAATTTGTCAATATATTTTGCAACACATATGATGCCCTCGGGCGCATTTTCGTCCGAAATTTTCGCAAAAATATCGTGCGAAAGCATCAGGATCCGCGCGTTTGCAGCGTCAAGTCCGACACCGTACAGGGCTTTCGCCTTGGCGTCCACTGCATCTGCGAGCGAGGCATCCAGCAAAATAAACTCGATCTCCACGCCTCTCAAAACAGCCTCACAATACAGCTTGACACCGTCAAACCGAAGCAATCTTTGGTTCTGGCGGTGCTTTCTCTCCTGCAGCTTTGCTGCCAGAGTGACGTACTGATTCTGCCTTGACGTGATGATCATGGGGGTCTGTTCCATCAAAAAAACCTCCGTTTTCAAGTGTTTTTTCCACACCATTAAATGCAACTGGGGATGCCTGCGTCACGCGCGGGCATCCCCAATATTCAATTACAGAGCAGCCTTAGCTTGCTCGCACAGAGCAGTGAATGCAGCAGGATCGCTGATTGCGATCTCGGACAGCATCTTTCTGTTCAGGGTTACGTTAGCCTTCTTCAGACCGTTCATGAAGGTAGAGTAGTTCATACCGTTTGCCTTGCATGCTGCGGAAATTCTGGTGATCCACAGACGGCGGAAGTCTCTCTTCTTCATCTTTCTGCCTGCGAATGCGTAGTTACCGCTCTTCATGACTGCTTGCTTAGCCATCTTGAAGTGCTTGGACTTAGCACCCCAGTAGCCCTTTGCAGCCTTCAGAATTTTATTTCTTCTCTTACGCGCCATCATCGCGCCCTTAACTCTTGCCATTTTCTTATCCTCCTTCTGCTAATTTCTTCCGATTACTTCTGAATCAGTTCTCTGATGTTTGCAGCGACCTTTGCGCTTGCAACGGTTGCACCGGTGCGCAGATGTCTCTTTCTCTTCTGATCCTTAATGCCGAGCTTGTGGCGGTGGTGGCTGTGGTTCATCTTAACCTTGCCGGTTCCGGTAACGGAAAATCTCTTAGCCGAAGCCTTATGTGTCTTAACCTTTCCCATTTTACTTTTTCTCCTTTTCAATTTTGATTGGCGTGCCGAAAGGCACTATCATTTTCCCCTCAGGGCGCAATGGAAAGGGCGCACCTTCGGGTAAATAAAATGAACGAAATTATTTCTTCTTGACAGGCGAAACCACTACGCTGAGCAGCTTGCCGTTCAGCACAGGCTTTTTGTCCGTTGTGCCGAGATCCGCAACGTCAGCAATAAATCTGTCGATCATATCCTTGCCGAGCTGCTGGTGGCTCATTTCACGGCCGTGGAATACAAGAACGACCTTGACCTTGTTGCCCTGCTCCAAGAACTTGCGGCCGCGCTTCATCTTGGTTTCGTAGTCGTGGGTGTCGATACGGCAGGAAAGCTGGATCTCCTTGATCTCAATGACCTGCTGCTTCTTTTTTGCTTCCTTTTCGCGCTTATCCTTTTCAAAGCGATATTTGCCGTAGTCCATGACCTTACACACGGGGGGATTGGCATCGGGAGACATCATCACAAGATCCAGCGACTTGTCGTAAGCCATCTGAAGTGCCTGATCAGAGCTCATAATACCGAGCATAGCGCCGTCGGTGCCGATCACGCGGATCTGCGCACAGTTGATCTCTTCATTGATAAGCGTGTCTTTTTGATTGGTAGCGATAGGACTGCACCTCCGAAAAATAAAAATCGTACAGAAGCATTCTGCCCCCGTACGCCCACTGCACCGACTGCTGCCGATACAAGAAAAGAGAATATCAACCCATGCGCGCTCCGGGCGGCAGGGTGGAAACCGAGGGGCTTCACTTCATTTACCGTGCTATTTTACCACAGCATTTGCCTTTTGTCAAGAGTTTTTTGAAAAATTTTTTCCTTTATTCCAAGGGCAAAGATATCGCGCACAAAATGCAATAAAACCATTGCAAATCGATGTGCTTTATGGTATAATGTATACAATACTGCCTCGAAAGGAGCGATTGTACATATGAAGCACTCTATTTTGGCAAAACTCCTCCCCTTTGCGCTGGCAATTCTGATGCTGGCAACCTTTATCCCGCTGACGGTGCTGCCCGCGCAGGCAGCCGACGTTTCTGTTCAGAACGGAACGGGAACGCGCGGTGCTGTACGCGTGGAATCCACGTTTGCATACCGCGCCATCGTCAATGCCGAATTCACCGGCTTTTCCATGGCTATGCCCACCTGGACCGAAACCAACTCGGCCTGCACGCTGGCACTCTTCAAATGGACGGGAGATCCCAAGTCCTCCCTGCAGGCACAGCCCATCGCCTCGGTGCGCATTGATCCCATGCGTGACAATGCCACCAACCGCCTGGATTTTGATCCGCAGCCTGCGGGTGAATACCTGTTTGCGGTGCTTGAGCCGCGCGGCTCGGTGGGTGTCTGGACCAACAGCGACACGGTAGGCGGCAAGGGCTTTTTGTACCTGGATACGCAGGAAAAGAATGCCGAGCCCGAGCTCAAGATCACCTTTTCCGAGGTGCCTGCCCAGCCATTTGGACAATGCGAGCCCATTGAGATCCCCGTGTACGGCAACCACACCTCCCCCGACGAATACGTCATTCCCAACGACAGCCTGATCAGAACGCACGAGGTCATGCCCGATACTTGGGTGTTCACCGACGGCCTCGGACGCACGTCGCTGACCAACGCGGACGTGGGTGATCCCAGAGAGGACAAGACCGCGGCCATCTTCTTCTGGACGTGGCACATCAACCGCCCGCGCGTGATCAATATCAACGACACAGTCGAGCAACATCCCGAATCGGCACGCGATCCCAACCACCCTGCGTGGCAGCCCGCCAATTTCCAGGGCTCGTGGAACGAATCGATCTACGGCTACTACGAAAGCACCGATCCTTGGGTGATCCGTCGCCAGGGCGAGCTTTTGGCCAACGCAGGCATTGACGCTGTGCTGACCGATAACACCAACGGCACCATGACGCACAAGGCAGGCTACACCGCGCTGTTCCAGACCTGGTCGGACGCCATGGACGACGGTGTGCTGACACCCAAGGTATCCTTCATGCTTCCCTTTGCGGGCGGAGCGGATACCAACACACAGGTGCGCGACCTCTACATGGACTTTTACCGCAGCGGCACCTACCAAAAGCTTTGGTTCTACTGGGAAGGCAAGCCCATGCTCATGGGACGCAAGAATGCCATCAACACGGGCGACAACGCAGGGCGCGAGATCTCCAAATTCTTTACCTGGCGCGGCGGCCAATCCGCCTACAAGGTAAATAAGACCGCGCTTGCCGAGTGGGGATGGCTTTCCACCTATCCGCAGGCGACCTACTATGCAAGCACCAAGGACAAAAAGAGCGATATCGTAGAGCAGATGACCGTGGGCATTGCCATGAACCATAATTATAAGCTGGGAATGATCTCGGCCATGAGCGGCAATTTTGTCATGGGGCGCTCCTACACGCACGATTACGAAAACCGCTATGAGATCGAAGGCAAGGAGGCCTCTAAATGGGGCTACAACTTTGCCGAGCAGTTCGGGTACGCGCTGGAAATCGATCCCAAGGTCATTTTCATCACCGGCTGGAACGAATGGGCCATGGCACGCATCGACGGCTGGCCCGAGGGCTACGACTCCGCTGTTCCCAACGCATTCTGTGACCAGTTCAACGACGAATTCTCGCGCGACATCGAGCCCACCAAGGGCGCCCTCAAGGATCATTACTACTATCAAATGGTCAACTTTATCCGTCGGTACAAGGGCGTCCGTCCCATTCCCACGCCAAGCGTCAGTGCCACGGTGGATATTACCAAGGACAACGCTCAATGGAACGGAATTGAGCCTTATTACGCAGCCTACATCGGCAACACGGACGACCGCGAGGGCGATGGCTGGGGCGATCTTTCCTATCACGAATACTCCGGCAGAAACGATATCATTGGCGCAAGAGTGGCAAGAGACGAGGAGTTTATTTACTTCTACGTGGAATGCAACGATGACATCACCCCCTACACCGATCCGCTCTGGATGGTGCTGTATCTTGACACGGATCAGGAGAATCAGGGCTGGGAGACCTTTGATTACGTACTGAACAAGACCTCTCCCTCGTCCACAAAGGCCGTTCTGGAAAAATTCACGGGCGAGGGCTACCAATCCGAAAAGGTCGGTGAGGTGGATTACACCGTGAGCGGCAAATACATGCAGGTCAAGGTACCCAAGAGCATGCTGCAGCTTTCGGGCTACGATTTCACCATCAACTTTGCATGGACCGACAACGTACACGATGAGGCCGACCGGGGTGCTGCGGGCGACGACGACTACGTCTACACCACCTTCTCGGGCGACATTATGGACTTTTACATTTCGGGTGACGTCGCTCCCTCGGGACGCTTCAAGTACAGCTACGTGTCCACCGCAGCAAACGCAGCGGGAACGGCACAGACCGATCCCTCCGAGACCACCGCACCGGACGGCACGACCGATCCTGCCCAGACCACCGAGCCCGAAACGACTCCGGAGCCGGATGCAAGCACCGACACCGAGCCCGACACGGGCGACGCACCTGCAAAGCAGGGCTGCAAGGCGGTCATGATGCCTGCAGCCGCGCTGCTTGCTTTTGCCGCTGCAGCGCTCGTATTCCCCAAGCGAAGAGCGCGGGTTAGCTGAACGAGAGCCGAACCAACTTGGTTCGACTCCCGTTCGGTTAAGTAATTCATCGCGATCATCCCCTCTGTTCCGCCTGCCGCAACACGGCAGGCGGAACAAGCGTTCGGTACGACATGCATGTCTATCGGGAAAATAGCCAAAATGCTTTTGAAAAAACATGGCGAAATTCTCAACCGTAGTGCTTTTCACGAAATATCTCGTCAAAAATCGTCAACTTTGCTAATTTACAAAACGCGCTTGATGCGGTATAATATTCTTGCTCGACGGAAGCAGTCGTTCCGTCGCCGAGTGCAGCTCAAGCCGGACTTTGCGGAATATCAATCTCATGATATCAAGCGTGCGAAGACGCCAAATGTTGTACTCACTGCGCTGTCCGCACCCGGCGTTCTTCGCGGACAGACACGGAAGCGGGATCGGTTTACACCGATTCCGTTTTTTTGCGCTTTTTGAAAAAATATTATATTATATTTGTAAATAAACCTTGAAGGGTATGGCATTTCACAAGAAGTTGTGCTATAATGTTATGTTGATATACTATTATCGGTATATCATACCGCACTACCCATTTATGAAAGGAATTTCTCATGTCAGGATATATAGAAAGAGCCGAGACCTCGACCATGCCCGTCATCGCTTTGCGCGGCATTGTCGCATTTCCCGGCGCAACCATCAATTTTGATATAGCCGAGGACAGCTTTGGCTCGGCACAGGCTGCAAAGCTTGCCGCACAGGGCTCGCTTCCCGTTCTGCTGGTCTCGCTCCGCGATGCCGCTGAGCCGGATAGCGGTGAGCCTTCCCTGTCCAAGCTGTACCGTGTCGGCACGGTCGCCAAGATCAGACAGCTGGTCAAATCGGGGGACGGCCAGAATCGCGCCATTGCCATTGGTATGACGCGCGGCATGATCACCGCCCTGCACAGCACGGACGACGCAACCTATGCGGACGTCATGTGCAAATCCTACGCACTCAAGGACAACGGCGGCATTCGCGCCGAGGCCTACATGCGCCGTGCGCTGGGGGCTATGGAGCGCGTGGTGCGCCATTTGCCCGCCTCCTCCGAGGAGATCATGCATGCAGCACGTGCCATGACCGATCCCGGCGTGCTTGCGGACATGATCGCTGCCAACGTGCTGCTGCGTCCCGAGGACAAGCAGACTGTGCTTGAATGCTTTGATCCCATGGTGCGTATCGAAACAGTCACGCTCATGCTGGATCACGAGGCAGAGATTTTAGAATGCGACGCCATGATCAACGCGCGCGTGCGCGAAAGGATCGCGCGTCACCAAAAGGAATATTACATGCGTGAGCAGATCCGCACGCTGCAGGAGGAGCTTGGCGAGGGCGACAATGAAATTTACGAAAACAAGATGCGCATCGCACGCGCCCACCTGCCCGAGGAGGTAGAAAAAAAGCTGCTCAAGGAAAACGACCGCCTTTCCCGCACGCCCTTCGGCTCTGCCGAGGCAGGCGTTCTGGAGAATTATCTGGACGTTTGCCTTTCCCTGCCCTGGAACAAGACCACCAAGGATCGCGTGGACATTGCAGCCGCAAAAAAGATTCTGGACGCAGACCACGACGGTCTTGACAAGGTCAAGGAGCGCATTCTCGAATTTATGGCTGTCAAGCAGCTCTCTCCCGATCTGAAAAATCAGATCTTTTGTCTTGTCGGCCCTCCCGGTGTGGGCAAGACCTCGATCGCGGCCTCGGTAGCCCGTGCCATGAAGCGCAAATACGTGCGCGTTTCCTTGGGCGGTGTGCGTGACGAGGCGGATATCCGCGGTCACCGCAAAACCTACATAGGCGCTATGCCCGGCAGAATCATTGACGCGGTTTCCCGCGCAGGCGTGCGCAATCCGCTCATTCTGCTTGACGAGATCGACAAGCTCTCGACAAGCGCGCACGGAGATCCCTCCTCCGCCATGCTGGAGGTGCTGGATCCCGAGCAGAACAAGTTCTTCCGCGACCACTTTGTGGAGCTGCCCTTCGACCTTTCCGACTGTCTTTTCATCGCCACGGCCAACACGCTGGAAACCGTGCCGCGCCCTCTGATCGACCGTATGGAGATCATTGAGCTGAAAACCTACACAAAGAGCGAAAAGCGCAGCATTGCCAAGAATCATCTGATAGGCAAGCAGCTTAGCCGCCACGGCCTTTCCAAGCGAACGGTCAGGATCACCGACGCAGCCGTGGACGAGCTGATTGAATACTATACCCGCGAGGCGGGCGTGCGTAACCTGGAGCGTGCTATCTCGGATCTTTGCCGCAAGGCTGCCAAAAAGCTGGTTGAGCAACAGGCCAAGCGCGTGACCATCGACGCACCCGACGTCAAGGACTATCTCGGCCCGCGCAAGCGTTTGCCCGATGCCATCTCCCCCGTCGATCTTGTCGGTGAGGTCAACGGCCTTGCCTGGACAGAGGTGGGCGGTGACGTACTGCGCGTGGAGGTTGCCATCACGGACGGCAACGGCAAGCTGGAGCTGACAGGCTCACTTGGCGACGTAATGAAGGAGAGCGCCAAGGCTGCGCTGACCTGGGTACGCTCGGTTGCAAGCACGTGGGGCATCCCCTCCGATTTCTACACCAAAAAAGACATTCATATTCACGTACCCGAGCCCGCAGTTCCCAAGGACGGCCCCAGTGCGGGCGTGACCATGGCCACGGCCATGATCAGTGCGCTGACGGGCATTCCGGTCAAGCGCAACGTCGCCATGACGGGCGAGATCACGCTGCGCGGCAGAGTGCTGGCCATTGGCGGACTCAAGGAAAAATCCCTTGCCGCATTCGCTGCGGGAGCGGATACCATCTGCATCCCCGCAGACAATCTGCGCGACCTTTGGGAGCTTGATCCCGAGGTCAGGGAAAACGTCAGATTCATCCCCTGCAGCCGCATAGAGGACGTGCTTCAGGCGGCTCTTGCGCGCCCCGAGGCAACGGCTGCCGTACAGCCCGCCGCACCCGTTTCCGATTACATTCCCATGACCGAGCCTGCACGCCGCATGCCCGCGACATCATTCAAAGAGGTGAAATAATGGCTTTACAGACGCAGAATTCTCAACTGCAGATCAGCGCGGGACTTGCCAAGCAATTCCCCACCAATCCCATTCCGCAGGTCGCCTTTTCGGGACGCTCCAACGTGGGAAAAAGCTCTCTGCTCAACACGCTGCTGGGCAGAAAATCGCTCGCACGCGTTTCCTCCGCGCCCGGCAAGACCATTACGGTCAATTTCTACAACGTAGATAAAAAGCTGTTCCTCGTTGACCTGCCCGGCTACGGCTTTGCCGCCCGCAACCCTGCGGACAAGGCAAAATGGTCGGCGCTGACCGACGGTTACTTTACCGACAACCCCAACGTTGATCTGCTCTGCCTTGTGCTGCAGCTGGTGGACAGCCGCGTGGGACTGACGCGCGACGACGAGATGATGGTGGATTTTCTCAACCAAAGCGAGATCCCTTACGCCATCGTTGCCACCAAGATCGACAAGCTCAACAAGACCGAGCGCGAAAAGAGCCTTTCCGCGCTCTGCTCTCATCCGCTCATTGCCGACGGGACGCCCATCATCCCCTTCTCTTCACTCAAGGGTGAGGGAAAGAACGAGGTATGGAAGGT
>JAZUSJ010000155.1:0-7013 GCA_045606685.1 Eubacteriales bacterium | reverse complement strand
ACGCCACCTTTATGGCCATTAAGGGGACTTACGATTTCCAAGGGCGCAACACATGGGCGCTGGCTGACCGCCGCAAGGACACGCTGCCTGCAGACAAGGTGATCGACAGGGACGAATGCAATTTCTGGAAGTTCCTGCAATACGAATTCTTTACCCAATGGGAGCGTATGCATGCGTATGCCAAATCCCGGGGCATTTCCCTTGTGGGTGACATGCCCATCTACGTTGCTGACGACAGCGCGGACGTTTGGGCAAATCCCACCATGTTCTGCCTGAATGCCAAGGGCATGACCAAAACGGTTGCAGGAGTGCCGCCCGACTATTTCTCTGCCACCGGTCAGCTTTGGGGCAATCCCCTTTACGACTGGAAGGCGATGAAGCAGGATAACTACAACTGGTGGTATGAGCGTTTGCGCGTGGCGTTCTCGCTGTTTGACATCGTGCGTATCGACCATTTCCGCGGCTTCTGCAATTACTGGTCGATCCCCGCAGGTGAGGAGACCGCCATCAACGGCAAATGGAAGAACGGCCCCGGTGCTGCAATGTTTGCCGAGCTGGAAAAGCGCTTTGGCGGCAAGATGCCCCTGATTGCAGAGGATCTGGGTGATCTGGATGCCAAGGTCTACACCATGCTGAAAAAAGTCGGATACCCCGGCATGAAGGTGCTGCAATTCGCCTTTGACGGGGAGGACAGCGAATACCTGCCCAAGAATTACACCGAAAACTGCGTGGTCTACACAGGCACGCACGACAACCGCACCACGCTCGGCTGGCTGAACGATCGTAACTACGATCAGCGCGTCCGTTTTGAGCGCAACGTGCCTGCCTATAGAGGTGCCAAGGATCTTGACCGTCTGGTACGCTTTGCCTTGGACAGCTGTGCAGACTACTGCATCATTCCCATGCAGGACTACCTGGGGCTTGATGACGTCGCGCGCATCAACACCCCCGGAACCTTAGGTGACAACTGGAAATGGCGTCTTGCGGGAAATTACGACAAGGCATCCGTCAAAAATCACATCCGCAAGCTGACCGCGGCAAGCGGAAGAAATCAATAAAACACAGCAACACAAAAGGGTTGGCCAAACGGGAGATGTTCCTAGCGGGGAAATTACAAATCTGTTGACTATACGATTTATAAATTGATTCGCAGAAAACAAATAAATACCCCGACAGATTTTTGATGAAAGGTCTGTCGGGGCTCATTTGTTCTGCTCGATAAATTGGAATTGGTCAAATTGTTCTTATCGGAAAAAGCATATAATTCTTTCCGTTCGATGGGCAAGTAAAGTCATGAACAGCACCCACCAAGGCGATGCTGTTTGCATTCATATAGTCCAGCACATCTGAAAAAGTGCTTTCACTTTCAACCTCCGCACAAAGATACTCATATCCAGGAATTGTCCATTTTGTCCATCCATCTGGTGCGTTTGCGTCATCAGTACATTCAATTCCAGCAAGGTATAATCCCTTGCTGAAGTTTTCTTCCCAAGGTTTGAAGGAATGGGAGCAATCAGACATTGCACCCCAAATACCAACCAAATTGCCATTTTCATCTTTCTTGGCTAATGACTGGACTTCGTTGAAATGAGAATTTGCATCCTCCCACAATTTTTGAATAAAGCCTTGGCCATCCAAGGTTGAGCCTTCTTTACCAATTACTGAGAACGAAGATTTTATTTGTTTTTCGATTATCATATGGCACCTCGTCAAATTCTTATTTGTCATTCTGTTTTATCGCCAGTTTCGCCTTTGTATTACAAAGGCATAGGGCAAAGCCCATACCCCTAAAGTTGCGCACGTTCAAAGGCTCCCTCCGGGAGGGAGCTGTCAGCGAAGCTGACTGAGGGAGAGTGCCATACAATAAATTTTACCCAAACCTAAAGTTACGCAGGCTCCTTCCACCGCTAACGCGGTCCCCCTCCCTCTCGGAGGGAGGCTTTTTGTTAGTTCCATTATAACACAAATCGGCAGAGAAAGCAATAGTTATATTCCGACTGCGTCGGAGTGGTATTATCGCTGCCGCGACAGTGATATTGAAGCCTTGCGGCTTCAGTGATATTCTATTCGCCCTAAACTTGCGCAGCAAATATCACTCTCCGGGAGGCGAATAGAACTGGCGTGATACTCCGTTAAGAGTATCACGCCAAGCCAACCCTTTATTTTTTGTTTTTGGGGATTAATATTCCAGTTCAGCCAGGAAGTCGTTGATCTTACCAAGCGCCTTATCGGTACCCTTTTGCCATTTGCTCAGCGTGGAGCCGAGTTTGTTGGACTTACTTGAGAACAGAGGACGGAGCTGGTCACGAATGGACTGGCCGCCGTTATTCATAATGATGTTGGAGCATGCGCCTACAAAGTCAAAGGTCAAGGAATTGTAGATCAGATCCAGCATTTCCTTGGACTCGGGGTTCTGCAGATACTGGTAGGAGAGTGCGGTGGAATAGTATGCATCCACAACGGTTGCATAGCTGTTGGAAGCCATGCATTCCAGCACTGCACCCATCATAGCCATGGTATCCTCGTCCGAGATCGAGCTGGAAACGCCGATACCGGTTACCTGGTCCTGCACGTAGGTGCCATAGTTTTCCTGATTTTCGTCAAACTTGGGCATGGGAGCAATACCGTAGTCAAACTCTGCCAGGTCACCAACGTTGGTCTCCAGTGCGAACACCTGCACGGTCGCCATCATGCTCACACCGTTTGCAAAAGCCTCTACAATATTGGTCAGACCGGTGTCGTCAAGAGCCGCGCCCTTGAATACATAAGTTGCTGAGTTGTTGTACAAAGCCTGTATCTTACTGCACAGTTCGACCGTTCTTTCGAACTGATCTGCATTATAGAACCACTCGCCTTCGTCGTTCTTGCTGACCAGCTGTACGTTTGCTGCAACGCAATAGGGGTCCACGCTGACCGTATCACCCGTAATCAGGCCGTACATATCCTTTTCGTCTCTCTTATTGGGTGTCTCACCAATGTCCAGATATCTGTCTGCAATGATCTGATTCTGGTAATCCAGCGTCCATTCACCGTTGTTGACAACCTCGTAAAGGTCGGTCTCACCTAAATCGTTGAACACTTCTCTGTTATAAACGGTCACGAACATGTAACGGAACATGGAGAGCGCGATCGCACCCGATGCTAAGTACTGCTTATTATTTTCGCCAAACGAAACGATATTGTTATAGCCCTGCGTCCAATAATACTTGTCAAGATCCACGTACTGGAGGTCGCGCAGGTTGAGGAACTCACCCTTGAGCACAGCCTGAATAATAACGTAGGTGGAGTCGGCTACGATATCGTAGTCCGAAGAACCGCTCTTGACCGCCGTACTGTGCTTTGCGGTAGGATCGGTATCATCCATCAGCATTTCGAGGGTAACGTCCAGTCTGTTTTCAATGTTCATGTTTCGATTGTAAACGGCACTGGCAACAACGTCACTTTGTGTGTCGGTATTGGATTCTGCATAGAACTCATCGTTTACACCAAACTTGTCTCTGGACAGAATGGTCACGGTTTCGCCGCCAAACGAAAGCTCCGGGACATTATCACTATAATTGGGATCGCCTGTTTCCTGCTCGGACTGCGTACCCTGCGTTTCTTCTCCCGGCTGATCCGTATCAGCACAAGCCACCAGCAGGGATGCAAGCATCAGCATAGCGAGCAATATGCAAAGCATCTTTTTCATATCGATATACCTCCAAAATTCTCAAAAGGGCATACTTCACCCATCTTGTACCTTTCATTTTACACTACATTTTTCCATATGTCAAGAGCATTTGCGCATGCTCTCGATTTTTTGTGCAAAATGCCTTACGGGGGCTGCGTCATGAAACGCAGCCCCCGCGGTTTTCATTCGATTTACTGTGCCAGCATTTTGGCAATGACCTGCCAGAAGCGCTCACAGGAAGCAAGATCCAGTCGCTCAGCGGGAGAATGGATATCGCGCATATTGGGGCCTACCGAGATCATGTCCATGTCGGGCAGCTTGGAGCGGATGATACCGCATTCCAGTCCTGCATGGATCACGCTGACCTCGGGCATTTTGCCAAACAAGCCCTCATAAGCCGTCAGATACTGATCGCGCAAAGGGGACTCTACCGCATAGCTCCAACCGGGATAGCGGGAGTGGTGACGCGCACTTCCCTTGCAAAGCGTAGCCAGCGCGTCCAGATCGTCAATAGAAGCATCCAGCTGGCTCTCGATGGCCGAGCGGGAGGAAAGCGTCAGATGCACGCTGCCCTGCTCTGTGCGCACGATGCCCAGATTACGGGAATACTCCACAAGTCCCTCTATGTTGTTGCTCATGGCAAGCACGCCGTTGGCAACCGTACCCATCGCGCAAACGACGCGCGCGGTGCTGTCCTTGTCCATACACACATCGGGCGCAGCCAGCGTCTTGCACTGCATGAAAAAGCCCGCATCCGCTGCGCAAAGCTCGGATTTGATCTCATTGGTCAGCTTGGCCACCTTGGCAGGCATGGAAAGCAAGCCCTTGCCGCATACCACCGCGGTGCATTCGCGCGGAATGGCATTATCCTTGCTGCCGCCCTCCAAAGCGCACAGACCGAAGTCAAATTCCTTGGAAAGCGCAAGCAGGAGCCTGCCCATCAGCTTATTGGCGTTGGCTCTGCCCAGATGCACGTCAGCACCCGAGTGTCCGCCTGCAAGACCGCCTATCTTGATCTCAACCGCTGTACCCTTGGCAGCCTCATAGGTCACGGGAATGGACAGATCGGTGCGCAAGCCGCCTGCGCAGCCTGCGGTCACAACGGATTCGTCCTCGCTGTCCATATTGATCATGCGCTTGGCGCTGATCAGCGAATAATCAAAGCTCTCCGCGCCCAACAGTCCGACCTCTTCCTCCACCGTAAACAGGCATTCCACGGCAGGGTGCGGCATCTGTCCGTCCAAGATCGCCAGCATCATGGCAACGGCAATGCCGTCGTCACCGCCAAGCGTAGTGCCGCGAGCGCCCAGCCAGCCGTCCTCTACGAACAATTTGAGGCCATCGCGCAGAAAATCGTGAACGGTATCGTTGTTCTTCTCGCACACCATGTCGGTGTGTCCCTGCAAAAGGATCGCGGGGCGATCCTCCAGTCCCTTTGTGGCAGGCGCCTTGATAAAGACGTTATTGACCGCATCGCGATGATACGCAAGGCCGTGCGACGCAGCAAACGCCACCAGATAATCCGCAATGCCGGCCTCGTTACCCGAGCCGTGCGGAATGGCGCAGATCTCTTCAAAATATTCAAACAGCTTTTGGGGCTGATAGCCCTTGATGATATATTCCATACCAATATCCCCTTACTTTTTGTTGTCGTGATTGCTTTTGGTGTCGGCATCGCGCGTCAAACCACCGATCGCATCGCGGAACTGGCTGATGCCCGAAAGTGCCTTTCCCGTACCCATGGCTACGCAGGAGATGGGATTTTGCGCAACCGTAGTCTTGATGCCTGTCACTCTTGTGATCAGCTTATCAAGACCGTAGAGAAGGCTTCCACCGCCTGCCATATAAATGCCGTTTTTGAGGATGTCGCCCAAAAGATCGGGAGGTGTGCGCTCGATGATGGCGCAAACGGAATCCAGAATGGCGGTCACGGGCTCGATCATAGCCTCCATCATTTCCTTGGAGGAAAGCGTGATCACGCGCGGCATGCCCGTGCCGAGATCGCGTCCCTTGACCTGAATGGTCTTGGCTTCGCCGTGATCGTAGACCGCACCGATCTGAATTTTGATGGCCTCGGCCGTGCGTTCTCCGATCAGCAGATTATACTGACGGCGCACGTACTGCATCACAGCCTGGTCGAACATATCGCCCGCGATCTTAATCGACTCGGACACCACGATACCGCCCATGGCAACCACGGCAATATCGGTCGTACCGCCGCCCACGTCAATGATCATATTTCCGATGGGAGAATTGATATCCACGCCCGCGCCCATCAGCGCAGCCTTTGGCTCCTCGATCAAAAAGGTCTTGCGTGCGCCTGCCTCTGCAGCAGCGTCCAGCACGGCACGCTCCTCGACCTCGGTAATCCCCGTAGGCACACCGATCATGACGCGCGGTTTGAACACGGTATTGCCGCAGGCACGGCGAATGAAATACTGAAGCATATGCAGCGTGACGTCATACTGACTGATCACACCGTTTTTGAGAGGGCGCATTGTGGTAATATGATCGGGTGTTCTGCCGATCATGGCAAGCGCATGCTTACCGACCTCGACCACCTTATCGGTTGTAGTATCTATCGCGACCACGCTGGGCTCGTTTAGTACAATACCCTTATCGTTGACGTGGACAAGCACACTGCACGTACCCAGGTCAATCCCGATATCGCGGCTGAGATTCAGATTCAATTTTTCAAGCACTTCTATATCCTCCGCACCGTATGATAGGTGTATACAAATTTCCAAGTTAATTATACTACAAGGAGGAAGGAAAGTCAAGCCATTCGCGCCCCCAATCGATGAAAGTTTTTGATCGACCGCCACCCAAACGGATTACTTCCACAGGATGAAAGTTTTCGCCCGCCTTTTTCAGAAAGGCATTGTGGCGTGTGAATGTCGTTATACTTTCGAGTGTTAGTGACGCCACCCGATGCTGAATTTCTGCGAAATTCAGCATCCAAAAGTCAACCGGCAGAGCCCTCGTCGCGCTCCGCAGAGCGCGAAACTCTTTTATCGTTCGAAAGCGCCCGAAAAAGGGTGAATTTTTCGTCGCAGACGAAAAAGAGGGAGAAAACCACAAGTGGGGTTTTCTCCCTGATTCTTATACATTGAGCAAATTCTCTCCGTTCTTTTTGGCAAAATTGCCGCAAAAAGAACCAAAAACGGCGAGTACGGGTTTCGCGCCTGCGGGCGCGACCAAGGGCTCTGCCCTTGGGACCCGCAAACTTTTGGAAAAGTTTGACCAAAACTTTCATCCTGTGGGGGTGATCCGTTTGGGTGACGGTAGACGAAGCTTTTTGCGTAGCGCGCTTGCGCGTCACTCACTTCAGAAAATCCGGCCC
>JAZUSJ010000154.1:0-6713 GCA_045606685.1 Eubacteriales bacterium | reverse complement strand
ATGGCTACGATCCGACTTCGCGCCGCGCTTACGCAATATATGCAGGTGCGCAGACAGGAAAAATATCAAAAGAACACAGATAAGGCACTGTTTTTGAGTGAGAGATGCCAGCGTATCAGCGTCAAGACCATTCAGTATACCGTGTACAAGTATCTTGACCTTGCAGGTCTTGGAGCCAAGCACTATTCGGTACATAAGCTGCGCCACACGGCCGCGACACTGATGTATCAATCGGGCGAGGTGGACGTGCGCGTGCTAAAAGAGATCCTCGGTCATGAGCAGCTCAATACCACGCAGATCTATACCCACGTGGCAAATAAGGATATGGAAGAGGCCATGGCGGCAAACCCGCTTGCGGGAGAGAGCGGCCTTGAGGACAAATAAAGCTAAACAAACGTAGTACCTTGTAACGACTAAAGCTATATCACGCCCGCTGTCATCCTCGAGCAAGCAGCCCTGCCAAGATTCTTCGCTACGCTCAAGAATGACAGGCAGGGCTGCGCCGCGAAGGATCTTGCGGGCGCGATAACACTTAATTTTTTCATTGTGACAATGCAGCAGGGGCGACCATCGGTCGTCCCTTTTTTGCGTTGTATCAGAGTGGGACGACCAATGGTCGCCCCTACGTCTATTGTGTATCAAATTGGTCCGCGCGTTCCACCGAAATGGGGGAAATCTGCACGGGATAGGATTCCATAATATATCCGCCGTAGGTGATGCAAACGACGTCGCCAACGGCAAAGCCTCCCTCGGCCAGAGTTCCGTCCATGGAATTGAAGCGGATTTCCGCACTGCCTGCCGCTTTTGCTTCAAAGCAGTCCGTACCCAAAGGCTTGACACCGTTTTCGCTCACGACCTTTGCAACAAACCAGCGGTTTCCACCCGCAAGATCGCCGCAATACGGGCATTGACTCACCTCTGCATAACCGCAAACGTCACAAGCGCACAAGCAAAGCGTCAAGCAAAGAACACTGATTATCACGCAAAAAATCCTTTTCACAATCTCGTCCTCCTTGTATTTTTATCGGTCACCCACGTATACGTAGCCCTTATTTCGCACGGTCTTGATCAGACGCACGCCAAAGGCATGCTCCAGCTTTTTGCGCAAATGACAGATATACACCTGCCCCTCGTTGGAGATCCCGTTTTTGAACAAAGCGGCAAGCTCCTCCTTGGAAAGCCCCTCCTCGCCCTTTTGCATCAATCGCGACAGCACGGCAAATTCCTTATCGCTCAAGGAGATCTGCGTGTTTCCGAGCAGCACGCAGCGGCTATCATGCAACAGCTGCAGCGTGTTCCGCCCGTGCTGTGCCGTCGGAGCTGTTAGAGCTGACGGCCAAGGTCTTTCCTCCTTCTGAAGCACAGAGCTGATCTCACGGCGAAGCTCTGCCATGCGGCAAGGACGGCGAAACAGCACGTGCGCCATGCGGCGCGCACGCAGCGGTAAATTTTCGGGATCGCGACAAAGTCCCAGCACGCGCACGTGCTCGGGGATGGTACCGCTTTGCTTGGCATCCAGATCCACCAGCGCAATACGGATCTGCTCCCATTGCGCGGCACTCAGACCTTGCGCGTCGGCCTTGATGATGCCTTGCGCTCCGCAAAGCTCGGCCTGCATGGCAAGCACCTGTCCAAGACGCGCGTCCGACGTCAGAATGATCAGCTCACGCATCCCGATTTTCCTCCCCTTCCTCGGTTTCGGAATCTGTTTCTGTTTCGGACTCGGACTCGGATTCCGACTCCTCTTCGGTTTCGTTTTCTCCGGGGACGGCGGTTTCGGCCTCGGTGGAGGGCGTGGCGTCCTCGGCAGGCTCGCTTTCCATGCCGTCCTGCGCGGTTTCGGGATAAGTGGGTGATTCTATATCGGTTGCAGCCTCGGTATCCGGCTCGGCACAGCTTTCTTCATAGGTGTCCCGCTCCATATCCGTCGCCGCTTCATCCATCGTAGCCGCGTCGTCATCGGTAGGCATCTCTGCAGACTCCGCGCCTCCCACAATATCATCCTCGGGCGCAGGATCGGGCGCACCCGCTGCGGTCTGCTGCTCCTGCTCTACGTTTTCCTGATGATCAAAGATCTGTCCCATACGCTGCACAAGACCGCTGCTCAGCACACCGATGCACAGCACGGCCGCCACACCCACGCCCACAAAGGGCGCAATTTTTCCAAGGCGCACGCCGCGTGCTGCGGGTGCTGCCTGCTTTGTGTGCTGCACGGACTCCATGACGCGCTCTGCAAAGCCCTCGGGTGCCTTTACGGCACAGGACGCAAGCACGTCGTTCAAGGCGAGATATTCATCAAGCAAGGCTTTACAATGCGGACAATGCGCCACGTGCTGCTCCACAAGTGCCTTTTGACGTCCGTTCAGCTCACCGTCCGCATAAGCGGCCAACAGCTTCTCAATTTTCTCGCATCTGTCCATATATCTCACCTCCTTCACCATGTAATACGAAGTTGATCAAAAAATGTTCCCGTTTTCCAAAATTTTTTTCAAAGTATTTTTGGCGCGCCACAGTCTTGATTTGACCGTTCCCTCGCCAATCTCCAGCACACGGCACAGCTGCTCGTAGGAAAGGCCGTCCATATACCGCAGCGTCAGTATCTCGCGGTACTCGGGCGGCAAGCGCAAAAGCGCCTTGGCAACCTCGTCGCGCATCTCCTTTTGCGCAAAAGCCTGGGACGGATTGCTCTGCACGTCCTCGTCCACGATCGGGCGTTCCAGGATCTCACCGTCCCGTTCCCATTCCAAAGGCTCGACCGTCCTTTTCTGCTTCAAATGGTCAAGGCAGGCGTTTTTGGCGATCTTCATGATCCATGTGTCCGGCTCGTGATCTCCTCTGTAGCTTGGCAGCGAGCGCCAAATCTTCAAAAAGACCTCCTGCGCCACGTCCTCGGCATCGTGATGATTCTTTGTCATATAGTAGGCCAAGGAATACACCCTGTCCTGATAGGCTCGAACAAGCGAGGCGAACGCATCGTGATCCCCTGCCTTTGCTGCCAGCAAAAGCCTTGCATATTGCTTTTCGGACACCTGCGTTCACCTCGCTTTCTCTATATTGATTTTGGTTTATTGCTCTTGTTTTTGCATGGCCATCAGCTCGTCGTAGACCGCTCGGATCTGCTCGGGGCTTTCTGCCTGCATGATGCGGTCGCGCGTCAAAGCCGCGTAGCGCACGTCACGCACGTACCATGCCGCGTGCTTTTTGGCCTCGGCCATGCCCACGCGCATGCCCTTTTGCTCCACCATTTCGTAAATCTGCTTCATGGCGGTGTCAAATCGCTGCTCAATGGTTGGCAGCGTGTATTCTCTGCCCTCAAGCAGCGCAGCCGTCTGGGCAAAGATCCAAGGATTGCCCAGCGCACCGCGACCGATCATGATCCCGTCACAGCCTGTCTGCCGCAGCATGCGCACACCGTCCTCGGGTGTGGCAATATCACCGTTGCCGATCACGGGAATGCCCACGCTCTCTTTGACTAAGCGCACGACCTCGGGATCAGCCCCGGGCATATACATCTGCTTTCGCGTGCGGCAATGCACAAAGATCGCACTTGCTCCCGCAGCCTCGGCCACACGCGCAAGCTCGGGCGCGTTGATGCTGTTCTCGTCCCAACCCGCACGCATTTTGACAGTCACGGGCAGCTTGACCGCCCCTACGACCGCCTCTATGATCTTACCCGCCAAAGGGATATCCTTCATCAAGGCACTTCCCTCGCCGTTGGCCACCACCTTATTGACCGGGCAGCCCATGTTGATATCGATGGCCACGGGCGGCATCTCGCTCTTGCAGCCGAGATAATCGCAGGCCTCGATCATACGCGCGGCCTCGGCCATCAGCTCGGGCTCGTGGCCGAACAGCTGCACCGCCATGGGATATTCCTCTCTGAGCACACAGGCAAGCGGTGCGCTCTTGGAGCGGCTTGCAAACTTGGGGCTTTTTTGCTCATAGCAAAGCGCCTTGGCCGACACCATTTCGCTGACCGTGAATTCCGCACCGTTCTGCCTGCAGGCACGGCGAAAAGCCCTGTCCGTTGCGCCCGCCATGGGTGCTAAAAACAGGCCGTGTGCGAGTTGTGCTTCTCCGATCTTCATGTGCCGTCCGTCCTTGTGTTTGATATTAAAAATCATACCACATTTTGCTGCGTTTGTCAAGTCAAAAGCCCCGCGGCATTGCCACGGGGGGTATGTGAAATTACTCTGCTTTTACAGCAGGCTCTGTAATGGGAATGATAAACCATGCTCCTTCGGTCAGAATCTCACCGTCCGGAGTCGTAACCTTGGCTTCAACGTGGCAATCAAAAGCCAATCGTCCATCATCCAATCTGATAAGCTTTTCTATTTCAGCCTTATAGGTCATTTCATAGTCTTGTTGTTCTGCTAACTGCCTATAAATACTTTGTACTTCATTCTCAAGTGCTATATTCGCGCTTTGTATAATTTCTTCCGGAATGGGCCGTACATTGCTCATTTCATTAATATGCTCAAGCTTGAACAGTGTGATAACACCCTCTTTGTTTATTCTTAGTATTACCCGATCGCATGTCGCAATTCCATTATTCATTCTGGTAAAATGAATATACAAACCATTCGTATCAGAAATATAATCTTCTCTGGTTATTTGATATTGCTCCGGATTCGTTACCTGACTTTCCAAAAAGGCATATGCGATTTCCATTTGCTTCTCTTTTGAACAAGCATCTACATCACCCGGCCTATAGGGATTGTAATAATACACGCATTTTTCCATGTTTTCATCAAACCATTGCTCTCTTACCCCATCACTGTATTTGTGAATGGTATCATGATATAACGGACCATCCGATGACTCCTCATATGTCAACTCATACTCGGTTCCTCGCATGTTGACTTTAAGGGTTCGGTTCACGGATTCGTCCTGGTAATCATGCTCATTGTAAGAAAAATTGTTCTTGTGATCACTCGGCAGTCCCGAAGCCTCCGCGGAACCATATTGTAATGCACTGAAGTATTCCAAAAAGGCTCCGTCAGTGATGATTTGGTCTTGCACTGTCGTTTCTTCTTGAACATCGGACGTGATTTCTTGATTCGTAATCATATCTGTGTCTGTTTCTATCGGCGGCACCGGGGGGCTTTCGCGCATGGTAATCCAAATCGTGGCCGTCAATATTCCTACCATCAAACAGGCTGCGGCTGCAATACACAGCGTCTTGCGCCATGCAGGACTGCGTTTGGGAGCGGGGGCTTTTTTTGCGTTTACGATCAGATCATCGTCAATTTCACCCAACAAATGCAAAAAATCGTTTGCTTTCATATCGTATACCCCTCCTTTTCGATCGCTTTTTTGAGCTTTTGTCTTGTACGGGAAAGGATCATGAGCACGTGGCTCTGTTTGAGCTTATGTGCTTTTGCGATCTCGGAAACGGATTCCAAGTAGAAATAGCGCAGGATAAATACGTTTCGCTCACGCTCGGGCTGCGTTTGCAAAAAGCTGTTGATCAATGACACGAGTGCGCGACGGTCAGCCTCGGACATAGGATCATCCGAGCCTTGCAAAACGTCCTCTACCTCAGTCAAAGCAACAGGCACCTGCCCTCCTCCTCGCTTTTGGCGCGTGCGGTCGCGGTAGCGGTCAAGCGCATCGTTTCTGACGATCTTGGCAATATACGCCTTGAGATCCTTGGGATTCTCGGGTGGGATAGAGTGCCATAGCCTGAGCAGCGCATCGTTCAGACATTCCTGCGCATCCTGTACGTTATCCAGAATGTTGTTTGCTATGCTCATGACGTACTCACCGTATTTTTGCTGTGTCTGTGCAAGGGCGGCTTCATTCCTTGCAAAATACATGGAAATAATTTGTCGGTCGTCCATAGCGTATCCTCCTTTCAAAATTGCCCTTTCACTTATATAGACGTCATTTATGCAAAATTCTAACAGTTTTTTTCATTATAGCAAAAATTTTTCAAAAAGGCAAGCGCAGATCATATCGGCCTGCGAAAAATGTCGCACGATTTTTTTGCGCGAATGCACTCACAATCGGGCAAAGCCAAGCAAAAGCGGTCAAAGCAGCCCAAAGACGGCCGAAGTGCGTCGCACGAAATGCTTTGACATCCTGCATATCGGTTGCTATAATCAAAGCACATCACAAAAAAGGAGGTACGTTCATGAATCAAACGTGGACAAAAACACTGGCATTTGCGCTGATCGGCTTGCTTTTGCTCTCAGCAACTGCCTGCAACAACAAAAAAGAGGATGAGCCGCCCAAGGATGGCAGCGAGCAAACCACCGACGTGCTGCAGGGCGGCATGGATCAGACACCCGGAAATCAATACGACACCCCGGGCAATCAGGGCAACCAGAACGGTCAGGGCAACCAAGGCGGTGCCGAGCAGCAAACGCAGCCCACCGTCATCATTCCCGATAACTCAAATCCCGGAAATCAAAACAACCCGGGCAACCAAGGCAGCAGCACCGACAGCGCAGGGCTGACCTTTGCTTCAAACGGCAACGGCACCTGCACGCTGACCGGAATTGGCGCGTGCAGCGACATCTGCGTGGTCATTCCGTCAACCAGCCCCTCGGGCGACAAGGTCACCGCCATCGGCTCGCAGGCGTTTTATAACTGCACCTCAATCTCGGTCGTGCAGATCCCCGCAAGCGTGACCAACATCGGACACCTTGCCTTTGGCGGCTGCACGGGACTTGTTTACATCACGGTCAGCACGCAAAACGCGTCCTATA
>JAZUSJ010000153.1:0-5325 GCA_045606685.1 Eubacteriales bacterium | reverse complement strand
CCCATGCCCAGAATTCTGCTGGCCATTCTGTCGGGGTAGAAGGGCTCGATGGCATCCATCTTTTCACCGATACCGATAAACTTGATCGGCTTGCCCGTGACGTAGCGGATCGAAAGAGCCGCACCGCCTCTGGTGTCGCCGTCCAGCTTGGTCAGAATCACACCGGTGATGTCCAGCATTTTATTAAAGGTATCTGCCACGTTGACCGATTCCTGACCGATCATGGCGTCAACTGTCAAAAGGATCTCAGCAGGCTGCACAGCCTCCTTGATATTCTGCAGCTCCTCCATGAGCTTCTCGTCGATCTGCAAACGGCCCGCGGTGTCCACAAACACCATGTCGTAGCCCTTTTGCATGGCAAGCTTAATGCCTTCCTTTGCGATCTTAACAGGGGATTCCTTATCACCCATCTGGAATACAGGCACGTCGATCTGTGCGCCAACGACCTCAAGCTGCTTGATCGCAGCAGGACGGTACACGTCACACGCAACCAACAGGGGACGCTTGCCTTGCTTTTTGTACATCAGCGCAAGCTTACCTGCGTGGGTGGTTTTACCCGCACCCTGTAAGCCCACCATCATGATGACCGTGGGAGGCTTGGGGGCGATGGTCAGCTTGGATTGCGAGCCGCCCATCAGCGCCGTCAGCTCCTCGTTGACGATCTTGACGATCTGCTGTCCGGGATTGAGTGCTTCCATGACCTCGGCACCAACGGCACGCTCGGACACGGTATTGATAAAGGCCTTGACCACCTTGAAGTTTACGTCAGCCTCCAGCAGCGCAAGCTTGACCTCGCGCATACCTGCCTTGACGTCCGCCTCGGTCAGTTTTCCCTTGTTTTTGAATTTTTTGAAGGCATTGCTCAGTTTTTCGCCTAAGCTTTCAAACATTGTAATCCTCCACGTAAGGTTTTATTGCATGCATTCCAACAGCTGCTCAATGCTCTCGGAAAGCTCCCGGGATGCATTCTGCTCACGGCAGAGAGCCAGCGCGCGGTCTGCATGCTGCTTTGCTTTGAGAAAACGGTCTGCTAAGTGAAGCGTTTGTTCGTAGAAGAACAGCTCGTCCTCACTTTTCTTGATAATGTCGCGCACGCCCTGTCTGGAAATACCGATCTCCTCGGCAATCTCGGAGAGTGAAAGGTCGTCGTGGTAGTAGTACTCCATGACCGTCCGCTTTCTCTCGGGCAGCACCTCGCCGTAAAATTCCAACAGGTATGCGATATTGAGATTCTTTTCAAACATCTTGAACTCCGCATACGTATGAATTTGTGTAAAGCAAAACACTTTACAGAGTATACCATATCTTTTGTGATTTGTCAATAGTTTTTGGGAAAATATTTTGTGCAATTTATCTTTATTTTTCGAAAAAATCCCCGAGGGAGCGGATGCTCGCCTCGGGGCTAGGTGTATAGATTTGTTAGAGTAGGGTAATGAGCAGGGAACAGCAACAGCTTGGCCACCCCTACCCCCCCGCCGAAGCGGCGGGGCGAGGGCTGGTTTTCACGCTGACTGTGTGTCCTGCTACCTTTTGATTAGACTTTCTAAATCAATTAAAAACAGAAGATGGCTACTATTATTGGATGATAAAGGCTGCAATTCAGCGCAATCGCCTGATTGGATACGTATAGACTTATCGCGTGTTTGTGCCCAGTCCATTAACGCCAAACGTTCATTAGTCAAATAATCAATTATTTCATTAAGCTCTTCAAACGAACATTCTATAGATGCTTCGGATAATTGCATTGGAGTATCTGAGTCATTTTTTAATAAATATCCATATAAATTCATATGATTAATTTCCTTTCCAACCGTTTTCTTCTAACCAATCTCGTATGGCTCTTGTGAGTTTGGGAATACCACCGTGTAACAGGGGACGGTTCTCTGTTACATGATTTTCCCTTATATTATAAGGGTATTACGTGTTGCGCGTAACGGGGGACAGGCCCTTGTTACACCGCTCGATCGGTTTTTGTGTCGTGTTCGGGTGTGTCGCGGCGTAACAATGCTCCGTCCCCGGTTACACGCGATTCCCGAATGCGTTGTTGAATTTTTTCAATTTTTTGCAAAAAGTTTGTGATTAGCAAGCGTGTAACTGTGGGGACGGGTCCACGTTACGTTGAGGCGACCAAAGGTCGCAGCAATGTAACATGGTTCCGTCCACCTGTTACGCGCGCGAGGCTCTGCTTAAACTCTCGAAACGATGCCAAAGCTGATTCCGGTCAGGCGGCTGATCTGTCGGATCGATAATCCATGTTCCTTCAGCAACTTCAAATACTTGTTTCTTGTAGCAATGTCCAAACGCTGAAAATCGCTCGCTGATGTACACTTAGTGTGCTTTTCAATGATCCTGCGTGCCTGCTCATCAGTCACGCGCAGCGATTGTTCCCGATCTTCAATGTCCAAGCATTGCGTTGTTTCAAGCTGACTGTGCATCAGCACAAAGTCGTCCGGTGAAATATGGTGATAGACAAACCCTGTGTCGATCATACGCACAGCACCCACGTATTCGCGGTAGCTGTTGTATTCGTAATCAGCAACGGCTTGGCATATCCCCGCTTTGATCGGATTCTGATGAATGTAGCGCAGCACCGTCAAAAGATACTGTTCGTTTTCAACGGGTTCGCTTCTGAACCTATCCTGAAACAGATGCCCGCTGCGCTCGTATTTGACGTTGAACCAATATACGTAACGCGTGGTAATGCGCTTCATGATCAGCTCAAGCGGTTCTTGTTGCTCTTTGATCAGAAAATGTACATGATTTCCCATCAAACAGTATGCGTACAGAGCAAAGCAGCTGATCTGCTTACATTCTGCAAGGATTTCAAGAAAATGCGCGCAGTCTTCTTCATCCTCAAAGATTTGCTGACGGTTGACACCGCGTAGCATAACATGGTATATATTGCTTTCGCATCTTTCTCGCGCTTGTCTGGGCATATGGGCATCCTCCATCTTACTTTTTTCATTATAGCATATGAGGTGAATTTTGTCAAGAGATGCGCTTTTGCCGACCTTCCACTGCCCCTTCACCTATATAGATGCATTTTTTTGCAAAAATGATCCGATTTTTTGAAAAAAATTAAAAAATTTTTCAAAGTCGCTATTGTTGGGCTGTCGGGAATTTTCTCACCGCGAGTATTGCAAAAAACGGAATTTGTGATATAATGAAAGAAACGAAAGGGGGCGAGGATATGACGGTGCATACCCGGATCCAAAAGAATACGACTTCACTTGCGGGGAAGGTGGTTGCCATTTCGGGCTCTACGGGTGGCCTTGGCCATGCGCTTTGCATGCAGCTTGCTGCTCTTGGTGCGCAGCTGATCCTGCTGGATCGCAATCAGGAAAAGGTGAATGCGCTTTGCGCACACATCAGGCGTGAATTTCCGCAATGCAAGGTAGGGTACGTGCTGATGGATCTTGCCAAGATGGAATCGGTGGACACGGCAGCCGATATTTTGCAAAAAAAGCAAATTGACGTGCTGATCTGCAACGCGGGGGCGTATGCCGTGCCGCGCTTTATCACCTCGTCCGGCCTTGATAACGTGTTTCAGATTAATTTTGCCGCGCCCTATTATCTCGTCCGCCGCCTGATGCCCACGCTGGCAGCACGGCAGGGCAGAGTGGTGCTGGTGGGCAGTATTGCGCACAATTACTCCAAGACCGATCCCGACGACGTGGACTTCCGCACGCGCAAAAAGGCCTCACTTGTCTACGGAAATGCAAAGCGCTATCTGATGTTTGCCGCATACGGCCTGTTTGCGGACCGAGAGGACGTCACACTCAGCGTCACGCATCCCGGCATTGCGGTCACGGGCATTACCGCGCATTACCCGAAATGGCTGTATGCCATCATCAAATATCCCATGAAAATCATCTTCATGAAGCCGCGCCGCGCCTGCCTGTCGATCTTACGCGGAGTGTTTGAGCCGACCGCGTCCTGTGAATGGATCGGCCCGCGCGTCTTTGACGTGTGGGGATTGCCGCGCAAGCACACGCTGCGTACCTGCGACGCGCAAGAGCAGGCCTATATCTGCGATCGGGCAGAGCGCATCTATGCCGACCTTTGCCGACAGCTGGGAAAAGAGGATGAGGCATGACCGAGATTTACGACCGCTTGCTTGACATGCAAGAGATCACTTACGGGGATTTTTCGGCAAAGCTGGTGCCAACGATCTCGCGCGAGCAGGTGATCGGTGTGCGCCTACCGCTTTTGCGTCGGTATGCCAAGGAGTTGGCAGGCAGTGCGCAGGCAGAGCAGTTTATGCAAAAGCTGCCGCACAAGTATTTGGAGGAAAACCATCTGCATTCCTTTCTGATCGGGCAGATGCATGACGTTAACCAATGCTATGCCGCGCTGGATGCGTTTTTGCCGTACGTGGACAACTGGGCTGTATGTGATTCGCTGCGTCCGCAGATCATAACCAAGGATAAGCAACGCCTTTTATCCTATATTGATACCTGCTTGCAAAGCGAGCATGCCTATACCGTGCGCTTTGGCATCGAGCTGCTGATGCTGTATTTCTTGGACGAGGATTTTGATCCCGCGCATCTTGCTGCGGTCGCAGCCGTGCAAAGCGGGGAATATTACGTAAACATGATGGTTGCGTGGTATTTTGCCACCGCGCTGGCCAAAAAGTGGGAGAGTGCGCTGCCTTATTTGGAGCAACACCGCTTGCCCGATTGGGTACACAGCAAAACCATACAAAAAGCGATAGAGAGCTTTCGCATCACGCCCGAGCAAAAGGCGTATTTGCGGACGCTGCGTTAAGGAGACTTTATGAACTATTCCATCATCAGACTGATCGATAAGCCCGAAATGAAAGAACAAATGGCACTTTGGTTTCACCGGAAGTGGGGCATTCCCCAAGAGGCTTACCTGGACAGCATGCAGGACGCGCTTGCGGGGCATGCCGTGCCTGCCTGGTACGTGGCCATGGACAAAGAGAGAATTGTGGGCGGTCTTGGCGTGATCGAGAACGACTTTCACGACCGCCCCGACCTGACTCCAAACGTCTGCGCGGTGTATACCGAGCCCGACTGCCGCGGACAGGGCATTGCGGGCGCGCTGCTTGATTTTGTGTGTCGCGACATGCAGGCACGCGGCATTGATACGCTGTATCTGTTGACCGACCACGATTCGTTTTACGAGCGTTACGGCTGGGAGTTTTATTGCCACGCCATGGGCGACGGGGAAGAGCGGCCAAGCAGAATGTATATCAGAAAAATGAAGTGAGCGTGATATCATAAGTGAAAAAGGGTTGAATCAATCGCAATCCTTTCGGAGTCGGCAAATAAAGGTACACAAAAACGGTCGTAGGGGGCGACG
>JAZUSJ010000152.1:0-11977 GCA_045606685.1 Eubacteriales bacterium | reverse complement strand
TAGCCGACGGTATACGGCATTCTGACGGTCAGCCGGTCAACCAGATACTTCACGTGATTGCCCTGCTCATCCAGAATGTCGATCTTATACGCTACGCGCTCCTCATACGTCACGCGCTCCATACGGACGGATGCAATGCCGTTGCCCATGGAGTAGATCGCATCGATCTGGTTCTTGGGGAATTCCAGCACGGCATCGCCAAGGCGCACGATCAGCTTTTCTGCCTTCCCTTCCCCGGCCTTTTGGAAGACCTTGGAAAGATCCACCTCGATCGCGTTCAGAATCAGCTCAAATACGCCGCCCTCGTTGCCCTTGATCTCGCCATGCTCACCATCGGGCGTGGGGGCTAAAGGAACTGCATCAAAGCGTGCGGTATATGTCACCGCATTGCCGTCTACCGCTGCAAGCGGTATATCCCAACCCGCAAACACGTACGTATAGCGGGAATCATCGGGAGCGGTGGGCGTGTCGTACGGATACTGCGGCACAGAGCCGTACTCGAAGTCAGATGTGACCTCGGTATCCCCTACGACAAACTTGACAGGATACTTGCGAAGTGTGCTGCCAAAGCGGGCAGTATAGCTTGCAGGCCCGCTGACCGTCTCGATCTTCTTATCCCAGTCAATAAAGAAATAGTCGTTCTGAATATCGGACGGCTTTTTGGGGAACTCCGCGTATTCGGGCATTGTGCCGTATTCCAGCATCTGCGAATAAAGCACGCTGCCGTCATCCATCAAAAATTCCACCTTATAGCTGCGCAAATGCGCATCAAAGCTTGCTGTATAGGTCACATCACCGACAACCTCGGTATATTCCTTATCCCAGCCTGCAAACGTATACTCAAACTGAGCAGTCGTTTCCTTGCTCGGAATATCGTCCGGGGTATCCCCGTACATGGGCATATCGCCATACAGATAGGTCTTGGTGATGCTTTGATCCTCCACGATCCAGGTTACGGTGTAAGAATTGAGCGTTGCATCAAATTCCGCGTAGTAGGTCACGGACTCTGTCAACGGCGGGAACTGGCTGCCGTCGGTATAAAGATTTCCCTGTTCGTCCGACCAGCCCTTAAAGGTGTAGGAGTACTGTACCGTTGGCTCTTTATAAGGAGTGGACATCATAGAAACTGCCTCGGACAGATCCCATTCGTAGTTATAATCTCTTTGCAGGTATACGCTACCCTCGACCATAAAGGTCACGGTATATCTTCTGATGGTCGCGCTGTACTGCGCTGTATACACCGCGTCCTCGGTGACTGGGAGAACCGTTTTGTTCCAGCCAACGAACGCATAATCGTACTTATCGTCGGAAGCCTTTTCGGTCGAGCCCTCATACACGGGGATCTGCCCGTGTACCCACTCCTGCGTGGCGATATGCTCACCCACGATCCAGGTCACGGTGTGGGTTCTGGGAAGCGCGTTATAAGTAGCGTACGCATAAACGTCCTGCGTAATACAGGAAAGATCGATAGGCATTCCGTCCCTGTCAACCCAGCCTGCAAATTCATAGATTTTGTCATCCTTGGGAGGCTTGGTCGGAATTCCGACCTCCTCGGGAACACGCACGCCTTCACCGTAATGCACGCCGTGCGTGCTGCCAAGGTAGGTTTCCTCATCGTCGGTATTGTAGAAATGCACGAAGAAGCGACGGTCATTCTCGTCCAGGCTTGCCGAATAATTGGCTGTTGCGCTCAGGCTGTAGATCTGATTGGATGTAAATTCCGCTCTGGGAACGATCTTTCCAAGCAGGTATGCCTGATAAAAGCTTTGCATCAGCGCATCCCAGCCAAGCGTGGGAGGGGTGCCGGGATGATGCAACGGCCCCTCGGGAGGCTGCGGCATTTCCCTCTCACCGGGATCCTGCATACCCTCGGGAATCTCGGAAGCGTTGCCGACTGATGTAAAGGTCGGCATTTGGGGAACGTCAGGCTTCTCCAGCTTAACCTGAGGAGCGACAGGCTGCTTGGTGACCTCATAGGTCTCGGGATCTGCGGGAGCCACGGGCCACGCGCCAAGCGGCTTTGCATTATTGGTATCGGTTGCAGGCCTTACCTCGGGAGACACCAGATCGCGCACGGTCTTATGGCCGCGGTCGTCTACAACGGTATTTTCCTTAAGGGTGATGGTATCATCGAATACGTGATTGTACACGTGCAGCAATCCAAGCATACGCACCAGGGTGCCGAGATACTGCGGACGCTCTGCCATCAGGATCTTATAGAAGGTATTATTATTGTACAGCTTCTTGATATTGACGTAAAGCTGATTCAGATGCTTGACAAAGGAGGCGTACTCCTTGATGTAGAATTCATAGATCTCTTGGTCTGTCTCCAGATCCTGGTAGATCTTGCAAAATCTCTGAATGGCTCTGGTTGATTGCACAACGGCATCCACCGTGCTTTTTTCCAGCTTTGCGAATTCATCATATCGATCCTCAATGACAGTACCGATACGGTCATCAATCATCAGCTCCACAAAGGAAATGCCCGAAACGGGATCCTCGATCTCCATAAGCGAAAGCAGATACAGCTGATGATTCACCGTGGCCATGCTGCTCTGATAAGCCTTGTCCAGCCCCGGATAGATCGCCTTATAGGCCTGATACTCATTGAACTTGATGCAATTTGCATCAAACGTATCCCACTCCTGCTTGTTGGCAAGATATGCGGCAAGCTCCTGCTCGTAGACCTTCATCTTGGCAAGATAATCCTGATATGCCAAGTAATCGTGATACAGCGCGACAAGATCCATGTGATCTCTGTAGGCGTCCATATCCGTGTTGTATTCCAGCCATTCCTTGCGGTTTTGCTCGTATGCGGTCAATGCTTCCTGATACACGATCTGATTATGCTCGTATGTGGCAAGCTCACTATCCAGAGTCAGCGCACCATCAAATGCAAAATTGACGAATTTGTTCAAGGTCTCGGCAGAAAGCGTCAAGTCTGCGCTGTATTCGATGGTCATGGAAACGTCCGTCGTCCACTCTACGTCCTCAAATACCGCACGGTAGTAGTTTTCTCCCACATCGGGAGCAGGCGCAAATTCCGCTGTCCTTCCACCAATGGTGACGTAATCGGGCGTCCAAAACACGTCTTGGCCGTTTTCCGCCTCGTAGTAATCGTCCATAACGATCACGCTCAGACGGTAATTTTCCCCATCATAGTCAACCGTCGGGGCAGCAAACATAGGCTTTGTATAATACAAAACGTTCTGCCCGTTAAATTTGTAGCGGATGAAATCTTTCTCTTCGTCGGAAATCTCCTGGCCGGTCAACTGCTCCAGTATCTGGCCCATATAGATAATTCCCGCCTTTTTTCGATCGATGCTGTAGTTCAGGTCGTCAAAATCCACAGCCCGAGGCGCCGCTGTTTGCGCACCTACGGTGATCATCATCCCCGCCAACAGTAAACAAGCTGTTAAAATAACAACTATTTTTCTCATTAGTAAGGTCCTCCAATGCCTCTTAGTTCGTGGATTCTTCTCCGGAATCCGAGGCAGTAATTCTCAGGTGTACAACGTGTTTGACACCGTTGAGAGTGTATGTAATAGTATTGCCGTTAATCTCGTCAAATGTGATATCTCCATCACAAAGCTCGACGTTATTGTACATCACTTTGCCGTCCGATGACATCAAAGTATGATCTCCAATCTTCAATTCGGGATACTTTTGCAGCTCGCCCTCTGTGATTTGTTCACCACCCACGGTCACCTCTTGGCAATTCCATATTTTTTGGTTAATGAACTCCACAGCCGTTTGCTCACGCATCCCGGCAGTAGCACCGCCGCTGACCTTGGCTGACATACGTGCGCCCGAGATCATAAAGCCGACCACGGCCGCCATGACCACGCTCAATACCGCGATCACAGCAATGACCTCCACAAGCGTCACACCCTTGTGATTGTTTCTGAGTTTAGTCGTTGGAAGCATTGTACGATACCTCCCAACTTGTGAATTCATTGTTTTCCATACTTACGGTAACGGCTACATTCCCACATGATACCGTGTAGGTATAAACTCCATCGTTCTTCGTCAGATTACTGATAATAACGTCCCAGTCATCCTGAATGGTGGTTATTATGTCCTCAGCAAGTAGCGGAGATTGTTCGGAATCAGATTCCGGATCTTGCTCTATTGGCTGCTCATTGTCGCCGGCACCATTTTCCTCGCCATTTACGTTTCCTTCTGCATTATCACCGTTTTCTTCAGCAGCTTCTTCAGGGGTAGCATTCTCTGCCTTCATCAATTCAATCCGGATCATTTCAGCAGCAGCATCTACCTTATAATAATTCGCAATATTCTCTTGCTTTTGCACAGCAGCGTGATAGTGTTGCAGCGACAAGCCCATGGCGATCATCGAAAGTACGCTCAGGAACATGATCGCAACAACCACGGCATAGATCATCTGTCCGCGGTTATCCTTCCAAAACTTCTTTGTCATGGAGCGATCACCCCCTTCAGGATCAAAGCAGAATCATCTGCATTTTCAGAGCTATACTCTTCATATTCACCGTCGCCTTTGTATATCCAAACTTCAACGTAATGGTTGACATTGCCTTTATAATGCACATATATGCCGTCATATCCTTCGGCGATGTCCTTCATCTCAGCAATAGCTTCTTCAGCAGTTGTGCAGGAAACGACTTCCCCCTTCAACTCTTCCATCAAATTGGCTGCTGCTGTGTATTCATCAAAGGTCTGCTTGGCAAGCACGTTGCCGCGCTGGGCTACGACAAAGGAAGAAAGACACGGAACGATCACGATTGCCAACAGCGCAACGGTCACCAGTACTTCCACCATGGTCAAGCCTTTATGATTTTTCAGAAGTTTTCGCATGTCCTTCTCCTTTCTCACATGTCATTTGTGATGTATCGTAAACTCACTCTTGGCTTGAGGTTTGCTCTTCCGTCGGTTCGTCACCATCGGGTTGCTCTTGGGGCGTATCCTCGGGCTCTGTCGGTGTCTCAATGTCAGTCAGATCATCCTCGGGTAGCTCTGCGTTGTAAATCTCGATCAAGGTAGTAAGACTGGTGTGGGGGAACATTTCCTGCAGATAGCCCAACATAGCCATCTGGTCGCTGTAATCCACATCGGGATCTCCATAATCCTCCAAGAAGCCTTGAATTTCCTCTTCGGTACGGTACTTCTTCTTCAAAATCCACAGAAGCTCGGTTTCGGGATAGCCCTCACTCTTCAGTCGATCACGTACCTGCTCCAGCGTCAAACCTTCATCGTTCAGCCACGATTCAATCTCCTCAGGCGTGTGATCGCTCATGGGGCCAAACTTACCATTATCGGTCACTTCACCGAAAATGCCGTCGATACCGGGGATGATCTCCTCCTCGACTACGGGAGGAACGTATTCAGCATCCTCGCTGAGCAGATAGTAATGCAGAATGATCATATTGCCCTGAATCGATTCGTTCAGCGCATTGTATTCCATGGTCAGCGAATATACCGACGCATAGAAATCATCGTTATCATTGAAATATGCCATCAGGTTCTTCCAACCGTTATAGGTTGCATAATAAGGAATGTTATACACCTCATAGCACAGCAGCATGCCGTTGGACAGCTTGGTCAGCTGATAATCCTGGCCATAGTTGACCGTCTGCATGCGGATACCCGTTTCGGATTCCACCTTCATGATAAACAGGATGTCATCCTCTTCCTTGGACTCACCCGGGAAGCTTGCCAGCTTATCGGAGGTGTCCTTGATAAAGATATTATCCACGGGATTTGCCTTGACGTACGCGCTGATCGCTTCCATCTTGGCATAAACGTCATATACCTTCTCACCCGTTTCCAGGCGGTTGTACATCTGCGTGACCTTCAGATCGATATCTTCGATGTACGTATCAAGGTTGTCCAGCTTGGACTTGACGTCGTCATACTTCTTTTGCAGCTCGTCCTTCTTGGCCTGCATTTCGGGAACCAAGCCGCCCGTCGTAACGGTTTCGGTAATAATCTCACCGTTTTCATCCTCGCGCGTTACGGTCGTGGTCGTTCCCTTGTACACAGCGATCTGCTCTCTGAGTGCGGTAACACCCAGCTCCTCCAGCTGCTTGTCTACGTCATTAACCGAGGCCTGAACAATTGCCTGACCGCTGCTCAAGGCATCGGGATTTTTCAGGTTGGAGGAATCCAAGCCTGCCTGTTCAAGCAGTGCTGCAATCACCTCGTCGGACTGGCGCAGCGTTTCGATCTCGCCTGCCACCTGGTTGGCTTCTTGTTTCAGGGTGTTTTTCTTATTATCCAGCGCACGCATGATCATTTCGCTGAGCTCGTCATCTGCATTCATGGACGGGAACACCTCGGAAAGCAGGGCGCTGAGCTCCATGCGCGTTTTGAGTCTTGTATCGTTCATGATCTTGTTGTTCTCGCGCATCGGTCTGTAGAATAACGCAAACGTACTGATCACCAGCACAAGACCAAGTGTTACAAAGATCGCAGATAATACGATCTGGATCAACATTCTGAGAACAGGCTTGGGAATGCCTTGAGATTTCTCTTTGGATTTTGCAGACATATCAACCCAAGTTTCAACCTTGTTCTCTACTTTATTCTCTATCTTATTCTCGACAGGCTTTTGTTCATTGAGCTGCTCCGGTCGTACCTGCGGCTCTTGCTTTGCAATATTCTCAACGTGGGTTCCGGCACCTGTGGAGGGTTTCTTTTTTCCGCCTTTTTTCTTATTGTAAATACCGTCCGGCTGCTTTTTATAGTGCGGTTTTTTGCGTGCGATATTTACTGTAACTTTCTTGTTTTTCATGCTTTAGCCCTCCTTTCTTATTGATCTCTGAATGCATCGGTATACTGCAGGGATACCACAAAGCGAACGCGCTGGACGGGATTATACTCACCCTCGATCTCTTCCTCAAACAGATCGGAAGAGCCGCCGTCCACAATGGTCAAGCCCGAAATACCCATAATTTCAACAGTTTCAAATTCGCGCAGCGCCTGGATCACGTAAATGACCTGCTCCTTGCTCTTGACCTCAATGCCAAGGTTTACGCCCGCATCGGTCACAGCGATCGAGGTGACCGTAAACGTTGAGGGCATCTCCTTTTCCAGTTGCTCAATAAAGGCAACCAGATTGTCATTGTTGGTATTCATGTATTCCTCGTCCATGGTATACATGATCTCTTCATACCACGTCCAGATACTCTTGGAGAAATCATCGTAAACCGCGTACTGCGTGCTGTATGCGGTATTCGCGTAAGCGAAATCCACCTCCAGCTGCTCGCATGCCTGCTTGAGTGCCTCGTAGGTTTCTGCCAGCTTCTCATGCTCTGCCAAAAGTGAGTCGTACATCTGCTTATCCTGCTCCAGCTGCTCCAGCTTTTGCGTATACGCCTGCAGCAGATCGCGGACAGACTCCGCGTTCAGCTTGGTATTCTGCTGATCTGCCACCTCGGAGAACAGCTCAATCTTTGCCTGATAGTCTGCAAGTGCATCCTGCAGAGTTGAATATTCTATCGTGACATAACCTGCCATAACTGCAGAAATCACAACGCATACCGCAAAGATCAGAATACTCAGGATCAACAAAATATTGTGCTTGACAAACTCCGCGCGCTCCAGCCAACGACGCTTGGCACAAATATTCTCCAGTACCATTCCCTGCGCCCTGTCGGTCAGGTTGAAGGGATGCAGACAAGCACCCAGGCAAGGCAAATACAGACCGTAATCTGCCACGTTTTTATCCAAGTTTTCAACCTGTGCCGTATTCGTGTGCGGCTTGCGGTATTCAATATCCAGTTCAGCAAAAAGTTGCTTTGCAAAGGACGGCAGTAAAGCAGCCTGTCCGATCACCGTTCCATAGATCTTTCCGTTGCCGTAGCCCTCCACCGAGTAGTAATACTCAATGATACGGTTGATGGCTGCAGACAGCTCAGATGCCTTTTGATAGGAGCTCATAGAAACACTGAATCTGCCCTGCTCATCCAATTCGGGAGCTTCATATCCATGAACCATTTCCACGTTTTCCTCATTTTGAAGCAACGTCTCAAAGCTCTCATCAAAGCCAACCGAAATGGTACGCTGCAATCTTACCAAGCCATCCTTCACGAAAGTCAGCTGCGTGCCGCCCGAATACGGATTGACAAGCATATATGTACTCCCCTCGGAATCCTCCGGAGCGCCGATCATATCGGGATTGACTGCAATCGCTTGCATAACGCTGTTGCCTAAAATATCAATGGCTTCGATACCGATCTCCATCATTTTTGCCAACGCATAATAAGATCCCACGATCTGCTTGGGGACTGCACTGGCCATAATGCGCAGCTTTTTCTGGCCGTTTTCCTCGATCTCCTCCTGGACGGAATAATCCAGCTTGCAGTCGCTGACGTCCACAGGGAAATAATCCTGCGCATTTGTGCTGATGATGTTCAAAATCTGGTTACGTTTTACGTTGGGGAGCATGATCTCACGGGAAATGACACGATCGGAGTTGACACAGAATACACCGCGGTCACTCTTGATACCGTGCTCGCGCATTTTTTCACGCAAAAGAGCCGCAAACGCTGCATCGGCAACCAGCGTGCCGTCATCCTCCACGGTTCCCACGGGAGTCAGCACCGAGAATGATTTTGCTACTTGAATATTTTTGCTGCTCATACGAATCTCAGCGACCTGCGTGACACCGTTGTCGATCTGCAACACGAGCAGACGCTTTGAACTAAAGGGTTTACCCATCGGAATTACCTTTCCTTTCAATATATTATGCGAATATAGGCTGCATTAAAAGCCCAGCATGGAGAGATACCATGCAATGGCCGCATTGCCGAACAGGGCTGCAAGAAACACACCGATCGATAAATACGGACCCATGGCAAGCATATGTCGCTCACCGGATATTTTCATGCGCACAAGATGCACCACAGAACCTATGATACACCCCAGCACAAATCCAAGCAATACCAATTTCCATCCCAACAGCATACCGCACGCGGCCATCAGCTTGACGTCACCGCCGCCGATCGCAGCACCCTTGGATATGTAAAACAGTGCCATCAGCGGCAGACTGACCGCGAAAAATCCGATCACGTAATCATACCAATGGGACAGATCAAACACCAGCGCGATCACACCCAGCGCGAAAATAAACACATTATACGCAAAGGGGATCTCGTAGGTTTTCCAGTCGATCCAACTCAGGGACAAAAGAGCCGCGGCGGCAAGGCCGATCAGAAAGGCTGACGCGCTCCATCCCATCACGCCAAACGTGGCTGCCCACAAAAGCGCCATGGTGATGATAAAAGCCGTGCAGGCTTTCCCCGAGAGCTTATTCTTTTCAAGTTTTTCCAAAAAGCGGTTGACAAGCGGGATGCACGCAGCACCCGCGCCCGCGCCGCACACAGCGGCACCGCCGATCAATATAGCAGGATGCATATCTTCTCCTTACAAATACTGGTCGTACATGCTGTACATTTCAAACATGGGCAGCAGCACACCGATCGCCACAACGCCGACCACCACGCAAAGCACCATGATGATCATAGGCTCCATCAAGGCCATCATGTTCTTGGTAGCATTCTGTACCTCTTCGTCGTAGTATGCCGCCAGCTTATCCAACATTTTTTCAAGGTCACCCGACTCTTCGCCGATTCTGACCATGTGGATGACCATGTGCGGGAAAAGTCCCGTTTGCTGCAGGGCAGATGCCAGCGTGGTTCCCACGGCAACCTGCTCTCTTGCGCGAAGAAGTCCTTCTCTGAAGTAAATGTTGTTCATACTGCGCGAAACGATCTCCAGTGCTTCAATGATCGGTATACCCGACGCTGTCAGCGTTGCAAAGGTTCTTGCAAACTCGGCAGACGCGGTCTTGACCGTCAAAGGTCCGAAGATCGGCAGCTTACGCGCCATCCATGCAAAGAAATATGTTCCCGATTTGCTGCGCTTGAACAGCCATACGCCGACTCCCAGCAAAACACCGACGATCAGGATCAGCCACCAATATCCAACAAAGAAATCACTCGTTCCCATGATCAGGCGCGTGATCCACGGCAGCTCAGCTCCCATATCCTCAAAGATGCCCTTGAACGTGGGAAGCACGAACAGCATCATGATAAACAAGACCACGACCACAACGATCAACACCACAGCGGGATAGATCATAGCCTTTTTGAGCGCGGATTTTGTCTTGTTGGCGTTCTCATAGTAGTCCGCCATACGGGTAAAGGCAACAGACAGGTTACCCGAGGCCTCACCCGCGGAGACCATGTTGGTAAACATGGGGGCAAAAATGCGCTTGCCCTGCTTGCGCATGGAGTCCGCCAGCATCTCACCCTGCTGGATCTCCCTTTGCGTACTGAAAATGGCCTTGCGAAGCGTTTTGTTTTCGGTCTGCTGGCCAAGCAGATCCAGTGCCTCGGCAACCGGCACGCCGGCATCCATGACGCTGACGAACTGGTGACAGAACACGCTCAGCTCACGCGGCTTGACGCTGTTCAAAAACGAAAGCTCAATATCCTTGGTCAGAAGGCTCTGCTCCTTGATCTCAATGGGCGTCAGTCCCTCGGAGACCAGCTGCTGTCGCGCCTGCTGTATATCCGGGGCTTCGACGCTGCCCTTCTTTTTGCTGCCGCTCTTATTGATGGCTTCATATCCGTAGGTTGGCATTTATTACTCCTTATCAATGTCCAAAGCCTTCCATTTTCTTGGTCAGCGTTTGTTCATCCTCTGCATATTTCATTGCTGTTTCTCTGGTGATCACACCGTTGCGATACAGCTCGTTCAAATGATCGTCCTTGGTCTGCATGCCGAATTTCTTACCTGTCTGCAGCGCGGACGGAAGCTGCGGCGTTTTATTCTCGCGGATCATGTTTCTGATCGCCATGGTGGGGATCAGCACCTCGTATACCGCAGTACGCTTGCCATCCACCGTGGGAACCAGATTCTGACACACCACGCACTCCAGCACCGAGGACAGCTGCACGCGGATCTGCGACTGCTGCTCTGCGGGGAAGGCATCAATGATACGGTCGATGGTAGACGAGGTATTATTGGTATGCAGCGTAGCGATGACAAGGTGTCCCGTTTCCGCTGCGCTGATCGCGATCGAAATGGTCTCGGGATCACGCATCTCTCCGACCAGGATCACGTCCGGGTCCTGACGCAACGCCGCACGCAGTGCTGCTGAGAAGGACAGGGTATCCACTCCGACCTCGCGCTGGTGAATGATGGACTGATCCGAGGTATGCACGTACTCGATCGGGTCCTCCAGCGTGATGATATGACGCTTATGGTGTCTGTTGATGTGGTGGATCAGCGCGGCCTGCGTGGTGGACTTACCGTGGCCTGTCGGCCCGGTGACCAAAAGCAGTCCCTTTTGCTTACCCGACGCACGTACGACCGCCTCGGGGGTGCCGCATTGCGTAGTGGTGGGAATGCTGACGGGCAAAAGACGCATGGCCGCGGCAGGTCTGCCGCTTTCCATATACAGGTTGCAGCGCAATCTGCCGCATCCTTCCAGCGTGAATGCAAAGTCGACCTCGCCGTCCCGCTCCAGCGTGCGACGCGTACGCTCGTTGAGCATTTCATCGAACACGCCTTGAATATCCTTTGTTGTCAGCACGTACTCGTCATAGGACACGAAATCACCCTGCACACGGTATTCGACCGGTCTGCCGACCGTCAGATGGATATCCGAGCAAACATGCTCGGCTCCCGTGGTCAAAATCTGTTTAATGGTTACCATATGTACTCCGTTTTATCTTTTCTCAATACTTCAAATTTATCAGTTTTCGTAAGAAACGCTCAGAATTTCCTGGAAGGAGGTAATGCCGGAAAGCGCCAGCTTGGTCGCGCTCATACGCAGCGTCTGCATACCGTCCTTGAGTGCCTGCTCCTTGATTTCCTCGGCATTGGCGTGCTTATTGATCAATCTCTTGACCTCAGGCGACATTTCCATGATCTCATATACACCGATTCGGCCGTAATAGCCCGTGCCGTTGCAGCTCATGCAGCCGCAGGG
>JAZUSJ010000151.1:0-24026 GCA_045606685.1 Eubacteriales bacterium | reverse complement strand
TGGCATTTTTTTGCCGACACCAGCCTTACGTCGGCAAGTGGTCGTCGCAAGAGGAGAGACAGTCCTCGCAAATCCTTGCAGGGCTTGCGTTTGCAGCTTTTCTTTTCCGCTTCTCATAACCCGAAGGTCGCGTGGTTCAAGTCCCGTCTCCGCAACCAAAAAAGATTCCATAGTCGATGCAATTTCGGCTATGGAAATTAGCTTTATATACGAAAAATGCCTCATTTTTGCCCTTTCACCGCTCATTTCGGCGGTTTTATGGGTATTTTTTCTTATATAAACGATAAATCCGCCATCCTCTGCCCCGGCAAGACAGAAGTGGCGGATTTTGTATCGTTCAAGGGTTCAATCGTTCAAGGATTAAATTTACAAAATAATATTGTTTAGTGTCGAAATTTGTGGTATAATTTTAGAAGAAAACAGAACCTTTAAATAATACGCAAAAAGGATAAATTCTTATGGTTTGTGAATGCAATTACCTATATCATATTCAACCACCGACTATTTTTCTTATGCACAGTGATAGTACACAGAAAATAGATATTACAGAACTTGAAACCGATGATTGCTGGTATATGGTTGTAGATAGTATTAGTTGCGATGATTTACCGTTCATAAATATTCTTATGAATATTTGTGTTCGTAATCACTATGACAATTTTTCTGTCATGGGAAAGAATTTGGACAGTAGGGTTGTTGAACATCTGTGTAATTTGTCTATGAATTTATTTGTCTCCAATGAACCCAAGATCGTCTTCTCAATAGATATAGCACTTCAACATATCCTCGGAGACAATGCTTATGTAGGAACCTATGTAAAGAACGAAAATATTGTATTTTCACAGCCGATTAATGCGGGTTCGTTGAAGTATATAGATTTTGCAAAGGTATTTCCATATGCCGAACAAATAGTTGAGGAAATTTCCGCTCTCAAGCTAACCACAGTTGAAAAAATTTTATGGATTGATAACTGGGTTCAAGCGAATATACAGTATATTAAAAATTACAAAACTACCGCTACAGATGGTAGTAGATATGTTTGTGATAGCATAAAAGAAGAATCAACCATGCCCGACGTGTTAATAAATCATTATGGAGTTTGTGAAGATATTGCCACATCTATTGCAATAATATTAAAAAAACTTCATATTGTGTGTGAAGAAGTCCAAGCTAATGGACATGCTTGGCTTCTTGTTGAACTAGATGGTCAAACCTTCCTTTGGGATTGTACGCGCAATATCACTAGAAATGAGCATTTAGCACCAAATGGAATAAAGGCAACCTCTTATTCTTATCAACATACATTGCGCGGTGAAGAATTTTGTAAAAACAAATACGATGACATTCCTAATATGCCTAAAATCGCCTTTTTTGACTATCCAAGATATAAAGTGAATGAGATTATCCAAGAGTTAAAACTCAAAAATGTGTCTTTTGCGTATGAATCTGTTGCTCCGTACAATTCATTTATAGAACTGCGCTAATAAAATCTATGTGATATATGAGATGTTTAAAACAAAAATATAATTATGAAATGGAGAAAAAACATGAAAAAAGTTGTTATTGAACCCAATAATTCAGTGCCTGGGGTGAAACCTGCTATACTTGTTGAGAATGAGCACGCCACTCCTGATATGGTTGAGGTTGTTTTTGAAAAATCTCAAAGTTGTTTAGATGAGGAAATACAGAAAAAACTCAAAAATCCCGAAAATATAGCTAAAATCGAAGAGGCGAATAAAAAAATAATAGAAGCTTTTGGAATAACTGAGGAACATAAGGAAGATTAAAAACAAGTCTATTGCATAAGCACTAAAAGTCCCCGAACAGCATCAACCCTGGGTGCCATTCGGGGACTTTTTCTATTCTCTATCAAAGCATAACCGTTATCTCGCTGCCGTCCTTTAGTGAATACACCAAGCGGTCATCGTTATATACGGTTACACGTTCAACTACAGCGTGCCACAGTTTTTCGTCAAACTCGATGGGCGGAGCTTCAAGTTCTGTCAGTTGGGAGAGCATACCGCCGATGGCAACCGACTCCGCTACCATTCGCTTACGCTTTTGGGTAAGTCGTTTGTGTTTTTCCTCCTCGGCATGAAAGCGGTCGGTTAGGTCATTGTAACGGCGGCGGTACTCGTCCTCGGTGAGCGAAGCAGAGGCGTTTTGCATCACCGTTTGCCGTATCATTTCGGTCAGGAGATCCATCTCTCTTTCAGAGTCGGCAATATCCTCGTCGATGAAATCGGTGTCTGTCAGCGTTTTCTGCACGTACCGAAGTGTGTCGAGGGTTGCTTTGCGGTCGGCAAAGTAGATGGCGAACAATTCAAGGAACTTCTCCTTGATTTGCGGTTCAGTGAAGTGGGTGGTGCATTTGACCTCATTATGAAACTTGTCGATGCATTGCCACACCAAACGGCGGTACTTGTCGGTGGAGTGCCAGGTGATGGGCGTATACCGCGCACCGCAATCACCGCAGAAGATCTTTGTGGAAAAGGGCGAGTTGCTGAAGGTAGTCCCCATTATCCGTGGGTCAATATTCATCCGAAAGCAGGAAGTCTGCCATGTGCATCGTCTTGATGCCTTGGTAGTTGCCCCCGGCGAAATCATCCGTCAAGAGAACGTACTTGGGATGGTTATCCGAAACGGCAAGCAGACGGTCATATTCTCTCTGTTCTGTCTTTTCGGATTTTATCTCTTGGGTAACCTGGATATAGAGCTTGTCACCTTGACGGGTTGCGACAAAGTCGATTTCGCCGTCTGCGGTCTTGCCGATATTTACGGTATAGCCACGGCGGCAAAGTTCCAAGTAAACCACATTTTCAAGGCTTGCAGCAACGGTGTCGGTGTTGTAACCGAGAACGCTATAGCGCAGAGCGGTGTCGGCAAGATAGAACTTCTCCTGCGTTTTGAGGACTTCCTTGCCTTGCATATCGTAGCGTGAGCAACGGTGCAAAAGGTATGCCTTTTCAAGCTTTTCAAGATAACTGTAGACGGTCTCATGGTCGAGCGTTCTTTTCTCGGCTTTGAGATAGTCGGATATGGACTTTGCTGAGAAGGTATTGCCGACGTTGCCAAAGGTGTATTTGACCACACGCTCAAGCTGATCAACCTTACGAACCTGGTTGCGCTTTATGATATCCGAGAATACCGTGGAATTATAAATATCTCTTACAATGGTATAAATCTCGTCTGCCGTATACGCTTGCAGATGCGTTGCCGGGAATCCTCCGAACTTGATATAATTCGCAAGCTCCTCGCGAGGAGAGCCGACGGTTGTGTATGCGGACTTGAAGGTCAAATACTCGGCAAAGGAGAGAGTGAAAATTCTAAAGGTGATATATCTGCCCGTCAAATAAGTGGAAATCTCCGAGGACATCATACGGGAGTTAGAACCGGTAACATAGATATCCACATTGAAATCCGAAGACAGCGAATTGACAATCTTCTCCCAGCCGTTTATCTCCTGAACCTCATCAAGGAAGAGATAGGTCTTGGCATCAGGGGCAAGGTGGGATTTGATATCGACATAAATCTGCTTCGCTGTCATATCTTCATATTCCATTGAATCAAAGCGGTAGGAAAGAATACGCTCCAAAGGAACACCGCGCTCTGTATTCAGTTTTTCCATAATCATTTTGAGTATGGTGGACTTACCGCAACGACGAACTCCGGTAAGAATTTTTACGAAAGGCGTGTCTGTGTACGCCATAATTTTATCAACGTATAAAGGTCTGTAAATCATTTTGATCACCTCCGCCCTTGTATTATACCACAATGCAAATCAAAAATCAATAGTTTTGCGGTTTATAATCGCAAAACTTTGTAAACTATTATGCTTTTGCGGTTCGTAATCGAAAAAGTTCGTTAAACTATGATTGTATTGTTCCGTCAATCGCAAAAATATTATTCCGCAACCATTGATATTATTCCGAGAATGTGGTATAATACAAAAAAGAAGGAGGTTAGGCGTATGTTTATGACCATAAAACAAGCTTCCGAAAAGTGGGGCATCTCTGATAGAAGAATTCGTGTGCTTTGCTCCGAAGGGAAAATCCCGGGCGCATATCAAGACGGACGCTCTTGGAAAATCCCGAGCGATGCCGTAAAGCCTGCCGACGGAAGATATAGATCAAGAGAAAGTATTCTTGCACGGATCGAGCAGAAAAAGAAGGAGCTTGACGGCAGAAGACCGTTGACCGAGGGAGAAGTCGCAAGACTCAATGAAGAATTTATTGTTGAATACACGTATAACTCCAACGCTATCGAGGGAAACACACTCACACTCCGCGAAACTGACCTGGTACTCCGAGGTCTTACGATAGACCAAAAGCCACTTAAGGATCATATGGAGGCGGTAGGTCACAAGGAAGCCTTCGAATACGTTTGCGAGCTTGTACGGGATAATATTCCAATCAGCGAAAGGGTTATCAAGCAAATTCATTACTTGGTTCTCGCTGACAAAAGAGATGACCGTGGAGTTTACCGTCGTGTTCCCGTTCGTATTATGGGTGCGCATCACGAACCCGTTCAGCCGTATTTGATAGAGCCGAAGATGGAGCAACTTATTCATGAATATTTGGAAAGCAATGACAATATTGTAACCAAGCTTGCACGTTTTCATATTGAATTTGAGGGTATCCATCCGTTTATTGACGGTAACGGCAGAACCGGACGTTTGTTGGTAAATTTTGAGCTGATGAAAGCAGGCTATCCGCCCATTGATATAAAGTTTACCGACCGCCTGGCTTATTACAACGCTTTCGATGAATACCATGTCAAGGGTAAGCTTTCCACAATGGAGAACTTGTTCGCCGGATATATTGAGGCAAGGCTTGACAGATACTTGAAGATTTTAGGAGACTGATTATGACGGAAAAATTGAAGCAAAAATGGCTACGCTTGTATGCGGTAGCACAGCAGATCGGTGTTATGCAGCCTTGGGAGGATTTTAGCGAAGCCGACAAGTTCACATATATCTGGAAAGATAAAAGCAAGGCGGTGCTGTTTTCATTTATCGGAGAATCTGCGCAAAAATGTGGAATAGCTTGCTATACCTGTGAGGAGGACTATGCTCGCGCAAGAGTAAGGCTTACCGAGAAAAACAGCAAACACGAACCCGTGTTTATGCTGCAAAACGCTTTGATCTGTCTTTGGGATAACCGCGAGGATCTCAGCGAGGAAAGCTATGCGCTTATCAAGGAGCTTGGCTTCAAGCCTCGCGGCAAGGGTGCGTGGTTGCATTTCGATAGATATGAGATCGGCTATTCCCCCGTTCCACTTGATGGAAAAGAAATAGATCTGCTCACAACCGCTTTCGAAAATCTGCATATGATGCTCCGAGCCGTCTATGAACAAGGACTCGACCCCGAATTTGGCAAGGGCAAAAATCTTGTGCGTTGGTATGAGCCAAAGGACAAACTGTATTATACTCACCCGCTTGAAGTTGATATTTCAAAGGATATTATTTCTCATCCGGTAGTTACGGTCCATGAAAACGATTGGATGCGCGAGGTTCGTGCGATGAAAAACGCAGACTATTCTGTTGAACTGGATTGGTCCTACGTTGACGTTATTTACGATGATGAGAACGGAAGAGGTACGTTCCCAAGGATGTTACTTGCGGTTGAGCCCCAAAATGGATTTATTCTCGTAAACGAGATGCTCTCGCCGTCGCACAATCAACCCGGTATTGTTTTCAACATGCTTGATCATTTTGTTGAGAGATACGGCAAGCCCTCCGAAATCGCTATATGCGACGAGGATTTGAAAGGTATCCTGTCCGATGTCTGTAAAAAGGTAGGCATCAAACTGACGGTAAAAAAGCGGTTGTCTGTGGTAAATAATGCAAGAAATAAATTACTGTCTCAACTATAAGTAAATGCACCATATCCCCTAAAAGTGGTGCATTGTATAGAGTTAGGGATTGTATGCCAACGCAAAGGCACCCAACAGGGTGCCTTTTTGCGTTGGTTGCGGAGGTGGGATTTGAACTCGCAATCTTCGATTGCGATCCGACGAGCGTAGCTCGTTGGGTTAGTTCTGTCGCAAACGATTGAATATCGTTTGCGACAGAACGGTCGAGCCAAAGCAAGGAGCCGAAGGAGCGAGTGTATCGAGCGACGCGCGGCGACTATGCGACGCGAGAGGGCAAGAGCCGCAAGCGGCAAAAATCCCACCGTTGCAACCATATTGTGCTTCCTTCAAGGATGCACACCTCAAAAATCCGGATGTTTTGGGGAGGATTTGCGATTTTTTACTCGCAGATAATTTTATCAAGCTCATTTATGCGGCAGACAATATGTGTATAGCGTTTGCCGCGTTTGGTATGGTCAGCCAAAAAATAACGCTTTGCTGACTGCTCTAATACAACTCGGCGGAGTTCTGTTTCTCCTTCCGACCAATCGCTGACTACATTGTCGTCAAAGCCCGCACTTGAAAAAAGCACTGCATCAAAATATACCTTTCGCACTGTATCTATTGCCGCCGAACCAACATATGCCAAAGATTCCAACGCTCTTATAGCGCAGGGAGTTCATCCTTGGGTTGGGGCATCTGTTCGCACGATCGAAGAAATGAAACGCGCAGCATGCTTTGGAGCGGAGCTAATAATGTCTAACGAGCCTGCATTTATGATAGCGAAGCCAAAAAAGCAGGACTGCGAGTAAAGGGGTAAATGCATGGTATCAATAAGCAGTATTATTGTTTTTATTTCTATGTAGATATTTGAAGAATTTTACGTAGGTGTAACTGCGTGTGAGGGAATCGTGCGTCTTTATGATTTTAAGGTTGAGTGTTAATAAATAAATGTACTGTCAAAAGCTCGTTTTAAGGAGATGTAACCGTTAGGTTCAAGTCCCGTAAGCGATACGTCGAAAATATCTTTTTTATAGCCCTTTCACAACGCAAAGGCACCCAACAGGGTGCCTTTTTGCAAGGTGGCTTCCCACTTTGGTCGAAAAGCATTGATTTTACCAAAAGAGTGTGATATAATGATTTTGCAACAAGAAATGAGGTGCTTTATGGAAAACAATGAAATCGCCCTTTTGCTGTACGGGTTGATGATGTGTATCCTGCTCGGGCAGATGGAGGCGTCGGGCAACATTGGCAACCGATCCTTTTCTATTTGGTACGAAACGCATTTTCTGATAGAAAAGAAGGGGATTTGTAAGCTGATCTATTTCAAACCAAGGCATTTTGAACGATACACGCTATACGAGGTTGTGGGGTTTTTTGCATCGTATCTTTCCATTCCCGTTTTCGCGTTGCTCGGTTTGCTCTGTTATACTGACGTGATAGGGGAGGGCTTTCTGACCGTTTTGGTGGGTATGATCTCGGCGGTGGGATTGCTGTCTATGCTTGCGATCGCTATGATCAATGATATCGGATCCCGTAAGGATGAAAACAAGCAGTTTTATATGGAATCGGGCGAGCGGGAATGCAGCGCCCAATTTTCTGAGGAAATGATACCGCAGGATAATCAATTCGTGGCGGATATTTTGCGGCTGTACGCGTGCAGGCGCAGCAATTCGTACTTTACGGTATATAATTTGCGGGATTCTTATCAGATCAGACTGAAGGAAGCAAAGCATGACGCGCAAAAAAGGCGGCAGGTACATCTGGATTACATTGCATATTTCAGAAATATTGATCGTTTGGTGGTCGTAAAGGAAAATAAGAGCGGTTCGCTACAACTCAAGATCAAAGAACAGGCATGACAAAATACAACGAAAAACAACAATGGAGGATATCAATATGAAGACAATCGTAATTACAGGCTCGGGCAGAGGCTTGGGCTATGAGTTGGCAACCCGTTTTCGCAAGGCGGATTTCAACGTGGTGCTCAACGACATCAACGCCGCGCAGCTTGAGGCGGCAAAGACCAATCTGGAGCAGGTTGGCGGTGCGGGCAAGGTGCTTGCTTGCGTGGGCGACGTATTGAGCTTGGAGAGCATGCAGGCTTTGGCGGCCTTTGCGGTGGAAAACTGCGGAGGTATTGACATCTGGATCAATAACGCGGGCATCAACCAGCCCATGAAGGCGCTGTGGGAGCTTTCCGAAACCGAGATCAGATTGGTGCTGGACGTTGACCTGAAGGGCGCTGTATACGGCTCCAAGGCTGCGATGGAGCAGATGATCGGGCAGGGACACGGTGCGATCTACAATTTGGAAGGCTACGGCAGCAACGACGCTATGATGCTGGGGCTGAATATGTACGGCACAAGCAAGCGCGCCGTGACGCATTTTACACAGGCGCTTGCCAAGGAAAGCGAAGAGAGGGGAACGGGTGTGATCGTGGGCAGACTCAGCCCCGGTATCATGATCACCGATTTCACCACGGGCGCGTTGGGCGGCAAGGAGAAGATCGATCTGCCCGAAAAGACCAAGAAGGTCTACAATATCCTTGGCGATTACCCCGACGTTGTGGCGGACTTTTTGGTGGCGCAGATGCTGAAAAACACCAAGAACAACACACATATAGAGTGGCTGACGGGCGGAAAGGCCGCATGGCGTTTCATGACTGCCGGCTTTAACAAGCGTGATTTCTTTGCGTGATTTCTAAAAGTATTGTCTGACTAGCTATTTAATGCAGCAATAGATATAATAATGGCTATAATAATGGTCTTCACAGTCGTGGAGGCCATTTGTTTATCATTCATAAATGAATTGAGCACTTGTTTTGGTTGTTATCTCTTCATAACAAAAAACTATAGTAACTATAAAAATACTATTGACAACTAATAGTAACTATGGTATAATGGATGCGATGAGGAGGTGCTAATCAATGGAATACGAAAAGATAATACTTGAATTATTGATGCGCGTGCAGACCTTGGAAGAAAAGGTAGAACTCCTTTCTGCAGAAAAACCTGTGGATGAAAAAAAGCAGCCGGGAACTGCGGAAATTAAAAAATACATTGGCAAGTTGAAGAATGAGGCAAGGGAAAAGGGATTGACTTATGTTAATTTGAAAGCGAATGATATTCATAAAGCTATGGGTTTGAAAAGTCGGATGCCTGCAGTCTGTAATGCAATGAAACAAAGTATGAACCCGGGAGATTGCGTCAAGCATGAAACTACAAGTGGTTTTTCATCCACATATGAGATTCAGTACAGAGTTTGATGAACATGAGTAGTTGGACTAATTATTATTTGCGCAAGTGGATAAGAGAAGCAGATAAAGCAAATGAGAAGAAAAGAGCTGAGAAAGCTCAACAAAAATTCCGTAGAGCATGTTTAATTTCAAAATATGGCTATGACTATTATTTGCGAGATAGGTTGTGGGAAAGAATCAAAAACCAAAAGAAAAAAGAATCCTATCATGCATGGAAACAACGATTAGAAATATATGGATTTACCGTTCAGGGATTTGATACCCAAAGGAATGAACAGCATTACGGAAAACCGCTTGTTCATGAATATGTATTTGGTAATAACATATTGATCGAAGATAATCAAAGTGAAAAAAGAGGGAAGTGCAATGAAACAACTGACATGGGATGAAATAATGAAATCGTTTACTCAAAACCCCCGCGATGTTATTACTCGGGAAAATGGCATTTGGTATTATGTGTATTCCGAGAAAGATAATGTATATATAGAATCCGGTAAAAATCATACAAATCGGTCTCGAATTACAGTGCGTCGTAGATTGGATAAGGAAAACTTTGAAAAAGTATTAGCTATGTATATCAACAACGAACCCCGTATCAAAGTCCGGGATGTGACGCAGAATGCATCCTATTGGTTTGGAATCTTTTCTGAATTACTAGCAAAAGGAGAGGATGTGAGGGAAAAGGCATGAACAGGACCGAATTGTCTGTTTTAGAGAACATCCGACAGGAAATGAGCCGCATGCCCGGGCATCTTGGGTTTTATTACAAAAACCTGATCACCGGCTTTGAGTACGGCATTGGGGAAGAGGAGGTCTACGGTGCTGCCAGCGTGATCAAGTTTCCTCTGTTTTTGCATATTCTGGCCGAGTGCGAAAAGGGGAATTTGTCGCTTGACGACCGCATTGTGACCGAGGAGAGCGACAAGGTACCCAGCTGCGGTGCTTTGAATATGTTCACGGGCAGCATTGAGACCGATATTCGTACCGTGTGCAGGCTGATGATCTGTCTTTCCGACAATACGGCCACCAACCGCCTGATCCGTCTTTGCGGCTTTGAGGCCATTGAGCGGGGCTTTGCCGAAATGGGGCTTGAAAAGACGCGCATCCGCAGAAAGCTGTTTGATCGCAGCGCGGCGGCACAGGGCAAGCAGAATTCGATCAGCCCCCGTGAGCTTGGGCTTTTGCTGGAAAAGCTGCATCGAGGCGAGTTTATCAGCCGCGAGGTCAGCGATTATGCCATCGAGGTGCTTTCCGAGCAGCAGATCATGCACAAGCTTGGCGGCAAGCTGGGGGAGAATATCAAAATCGCGCACAAAACGGGCGAGGATGACGGACTGAGCAACGATATCGGCATCGTGTATGCGGATCAGCCGTTCGTGGTCTGCTTTACGGGACACGATACCGACGTCTATCCTTGGGAGGATCTGATGCGCAGAGGGGCGTATGATCTTTATATGGTGAATATGAAATAGAAAACGAACAGACACCTTTACGGGTGTCTGTTCTGTTGTTAGGAATGTTTCTCGAGAAATGCTCGAAAAAACTCTCTCCGTTCTTTTTGAGCAAAGATCCGCAAAGAAGAACATATTTGCTTCGCAAATTAAAACGGCGTTTTTCGGGGCTCTGCCGGTTGACTTTTGGATGCTGAATTTCGCAGAAATTCAGCATCGGGTGGCGTCACTGACACTCGAATATGCAACCATATTCACACGCCACCATGCCTTTCTGAAAAAGTCGGGCGAAAACTTTCATCACTTTGGTGGTCTGATAGTGGTGGAGACTCGAATTGCGATGTTGCGCTTTATGATTACGTTTCCGCCGTTTCGCGCGTCAGCTTTTTTGCCCACTTATAGCGGTTGGCCTTGATGGCGGCGGGTGCGCATTTGAAGATCTGGTCGCTGTTCAGGCAGAACAGCACGACGGTGGGATCCCAATGAAAAACGAACGCGCCAAGGAAGGATACGGGCAGCACGATGCCCCAGATGCTGATCAGGTCGTTGATAAACACGAATTTTGAGTCACCGCCGCCGCGCACGATGCCGATGTTGACAGGCATCTGATATGCCGTTCCCATGCCCGTGATGCAAAGCACCAGCAAAAAGCTCCTGGCCGTGGCATAGGTTTCGGGGGTGAGGTCGTAGAATTCGAGAATGAACGAACGGATGATGAAAAGCGTCACACCCGTGATCAGGCTGATGCACAAAAAGATGCATTGGAAGGTCTTGACGTATTCCTTGAGCTTTTGCATATCCCCCTTACCAACCGTCTTGCCAATGATAATGCCGGTTGCGGAGGCCGCGCCCACCGCCATGACCTTGAGCATCTGAAACAGCGTGCTTGCGATCGAGTTGGCGGCAATGGCGCTGTCGCTCATGTTGCCGAGAATCACGTTTTGCAGCGCGACCGAGCTGCCGAAAATGAAGGAGACCATGACGAAATACAAGCAATGCTTGAAATAATCGCGCACCAAGGAAAAATCGGTCTTGACCAGGTCTTGCTTGCGCACGCATAGACGCTTGTCGATGCATGCGTAGTAGACAAGAATGATGCAAAGCTCCAAGGCACGCGAGATCAGTGTACCGATGGCCGCACCGCGCACACCCATTTCGGGCGCACCGAGGTTGCCCTCGATGAGCAGATAGTTGATCGAGCAGTTGGTGACCAGCGCAACGGCTGACACCACGGTGGAGATGCGGACGATCTCTACTGTGCGAAGCAGCGAGAGCAGCGTGGAGCTGACGGCAAAGAGCAGATACGTCCAGCGCACGATCCGCAGATACTGCACGCCCTGCTCCACGATCTCTGCCGTTTCTGAGAACAGCCCTACGATCTGATAGGGGAACAGGCTTGTCAGCAAGAACAGTACAAGTCCAAGAGCAGCGCCCGTGAAAACAGCGGCCTTGCCAAGCTGCTTGATGGGGGCGGTGCGTCCCTGTCCCCAATACTGGCTGCCCATGGTGACCAGTGCGTCGCCAATGCCGATGGTCAGCTGCTGGAACAGAAACTGCAGAGAGTTGACTGCCGCCACGCCCGAGAGCGCGGTCTCGCTGTAGCCTCCTATCATTAAATTGTCCGCGAGGTTGACGCTGAGTACGATCGCGTTTTGCAGCACGATCATGAAAAACAGCCGCCAGAACGTGCGGTAAAAGTCTTTATCCTTGGTCAGAAGCATAGTTGCCTCCCTGTGTTGAGCATAATTTGCCGTCCCTTATGCAGGGGGGCGATTTTGTTTTTACGGCACAAGCGTAAAGGTCATCACGACTGGTGCGTGATCCGAGTAGGTAAAGGCGGTGTGTACGTTGCGCACCTCTTGGCAGCGCACGTTATCCGATACGATAAAGCCGTCCACGATGATGGTGAAATTGCCCGGCTCATAAGGAATGTCGCAGTTGCGGCAGGTGGGATACAGGACTTCTCCCGCATAATCGATGCAACGCGCAAAGCCATCGGGCAGCATATCTGCAGGGAAGGGCTGCGCCCAGCCGAAATCAGCGTCCGCACCGTTGAGCTTTTGCGAGGAATCGCCCGTGAAATCGTGGTTGAAGTCACCGCCGCAGATCACGTAATTGCCCTTTTGATATTCGGCATTCATGTCCTCGAACAGCATGGACATCTGCGCGTGTCGAATGCTGTCGTCGCTGCCGTAGGCCGAGGCATGCACGTTGTAAAGCACAAGTTCCTTGCCGTTTTCCACGGGGATGCGGCTGACGCTGTAGCAGCGATCCAGATCAAGGAATTTGCTCAGCGAGGTGGAAATGGGGAAGGAGCGGCGCAGGGACGAGGTGATCTCTACCGAGGAAAAGGTTGCAAGCGAGCTGTAGGACGCACCGTGCGGGCTGTGGAAGGGGTAGGCAAGGTAGGCAGAGTCGTAATTGACCGCATAGGTGCTTGAAAATTTGCCAAACTGCTCGCGCAGCATGTCGTATTGATTGGTGTGGTGGCTACGCGTGGAGTCGAGGTCGACCTCTTGAAACAAAATAAAGTCGGGATCCAGCGAGGCAACCGTCTGCGCGCCCTCGGTGATGCACGCGATCACACTCTCGCGGCTTTCGGCACGGGACTGCGTGCCGCCATCCATGAAGAAGGTGAAGTCCTGCGTGTACGCGCCAAAGCCTAAATTCTGCGTGACGATGACGTAATCCGTATCTGTTTGCACGGGTGTTTGGGGGGCGGCGCGGTCGATCTCCAGCACCTGCTTGTCCGGAATGCGCGAATAGTCCAGCATGACGTAAGAGACGTAGCCAAGCACGACAAGCAAAAGCGCACCAAGCAAAGCGCCAACGGCGATCAGGATCTTTTTCCATGTTTTCATATGGTCACCTCCGTATATTTCTGCTTTTATTATAAAGGATATCCTGTGTCTTGTCAAGCGGATGGGCAAAATCCTTATTGACACCCAGGCATGGATATGATACAATAAATGCAGTAATCTATTGGAGGTAGCTTATGAAGACCAACACCTATCGCGTGACCGACTATGGCGTACAGGTAAATACCACTGTGCTGCAAACGATGCAGATTCAAGCAGTGCTTGATATGTGCCGCAAGGATGGGGGCAAGGTCATCTTCCCCCGCGGAGCATATTATGTTTCCTCTCTTTGGATGTGGTCAAATACCACACTGTATCTTGAGGCGGGGGCGGAGATCTTCGGCAGCACCGAATGTGAGGATTACGAGGTGTTTGCTATCCCCGAGGACGTGGAAATGCGCTCGGATATGGAGCTGATCACCGAGTATTACGGGCAGCCCTGGGAGACCTACCGCCGTGCTATGATCTCGTCATACGGACAAAAGAATATTGCCATTATTGGCGAGTTTGGGGCGGCATTGGATGGACAAAATTGCTACGATCCCGACGGAGAAGAGGGCTACCGCGGTCCGCATATCGTGTTTTTCTCCTGCTGTGAGAATGTGGAGCTATCGGGCTATACCGCGCGACATAGCGGTAACTTTTTACATGAAGTCAACAACTGCAGAAATCTGCATATGCACAACGTCACCTGCCTTGGGGGTTCGGACGGCATTCATTTGCATTGCACCGAGCATGCCGTGATCGAGGATTGCTTGTTCAAAACGGGCGATGATTGCATTGCGGGCATCAACGTGTGCGACCTTCTCGTGCGTCGCTGCGTGCTCAATACCTCCTGCAATCTGTTCCGCATCGGCGGTGTGGACGTGTACGTGCGCGATTGCTACGCGTACGGCCCGGGGTACTATCCCCATCGCATGACGGTGGTCAAGGGGAAGGGCGCCGAGCTGCCGCGCGAGCAGGGCAGACATAACCTGATCTGCTTGGTAGACTATTTTGCCAGCGCCAACTACCCGTATCAGCCGTCCGAGCTGCATTTTGAGAACTGCGTGATTGAGAACGCAACAGAGGTGCTGCACTATCATGCTGACAAGAATTCTCTACAAAAGGGTACGTATCTTGGCTCCTTGACGCTGAAAAACGTGCGCTTTACCGATCTTTCCTATCCCACGTGGTGTGAAGCCCCCAACCATACGCCCGCGACCGTGACCTTGAAGGACGTGTCGTGGTCGTTCAAGGACGGCGCATACAGACCGCTGTTCTTAGTGGAGCAGAGCAAGAATCTGACGGTTGATATCCTATAAATAGGTGGATCGGGATCATATATCCATTCAGAGAAAGAAGTTATCATATGGAACACGTAGTACGCGCATTGGGATTTTTGCTGATCCCTGTCATTGTCAGCGGCTTGATTGCCGTTTTGCGGCAGCCTAAGAAGGCGCAAAAGGGGAAGGTGTACCTGCCCGCAGCGCTTGCGGTCATCGGGATCGTTGGCAGCACGGGATTTCTCATTCCTTCCCTCATCACAGCATTTACCGGTGATTCGCCTTGGTTTTCTCTTGCGCTATTGGCGTTTTCGCTGGTGGGCGCGTTTTTGATCGTTTCATTTATCAACTGCAGAGTGTCCTACGATAAGGACGGCTTTGTTGCCAAGAATTTTTGGGGCATCAAAAGAAAATACACCTACGATCAGGTGACGGGCATTCAAGAGGGGATGCGCGAGGACTATCTCTACGTCGGCAAACGCAGGATCATGATCGACGAGCTTGCGATCGGAGGTGCGGCGTTTATCGGATTTGTCAAAAAGCAATACCGTACGCTGCATAACGGCCGCGAACTCCCCGCCGTCCGTAAAACGAAGGGCGATATTTTCAACGGCAACGTACAAGACGTGTTTGGCTTTATGTTTGCTTATATCTCGGTCGGCGTTTTGATCCTGGTGTTTGCGGGCTTTATGGCATGGGAGGTGTTTCTTACACCCTGCTCGGTTGAGAATACCGTCGAGCAGCAGGTTTCGTTTGAGTCCTATACCGTTGAAAAGGCACGGATCAAGCTTGTATCCTCGGATGATCGGATATACAGTGTCAGCACCGTGGGCAAGGAGCCTGACACGGACAGGATCAAGGCGCTTTGCGGCAGTGAAACTGTGTATACCGTCTACGTAAAGGAGGTCACGCCCGATAACGGAGAGGTATTTTTCTCGGTCAAGGCCATCAAGCATGAAGATACGTATATTCTGAGCTTTGAGGAAAGCAATGCAAGGCACAGGCAGGAGTACCGGGTGTTGCTGCTGTTCCCGTTGGGCTGTGCGTCGCTATGGGGCGTTTACGTGTTCTTTTCGATCAAGGTGGGACGGAATCCACAAAAATACAGCAAGAAGGTAATCAGGCTGTTTTTCAGAGACGGCTATGTGAAAACAAACTAACATGATGAAGAGATTTTTTATTTTTAGTATGATACTGTCGTTGTGCATTGGTCTTGGCGCCTGCGCTGGTGTTGGCGGTGATGAGATGGCAACGGAGGATCAAACGGTCTGGTTGAATATGAACGACGCGTATCCGACGTCGTCCCTGCCTGCAGCTGAGCAAGGCACGCCCGCCAAGGTCATTTTACTTTTGGGGCAGAGCAACGCGACGGGCTGCTCGCTGACCTCATATTTACAAGAATGCGTGGGTGAAGAGCAGTATGCCGTTTACGAGAGCGGATTTGACTCGGTGCGCATCAATTATTGCCTTGACGACCACAAATATACCTCGGGCGGTGCATTTTTGCCCGTGGATCTGACCTGCGCTGCCGGAGAGGGCTGCTTTGGCCCCGAGGTGGGCATGGCCGAGGTGCTGGCAGAGGCATATCCGGAGGAAACGGTTTTTATACTGAAATATTCCATGTCGGGATATTCCTTGCATCACCATTGGCTGTGCGACGGAGCGCGCGGCTCGATCTACCAAGCTTGTCTTGGCTTTGTGACGACCTATATGGAAGCCCTGGCCGATGCAGGCTACGACGCACGCATAGGTGCCGTTTGCTGGATGCAGGGAGAATCGGACACCACCGACTTCAAGGCGTCAAAGTACCTTGCCAATCAGAGCGCATTTGCCGCTTACCTGCGCGAGGATCTTGCGGCATATGCCGAAGAGGGCGGCATTTACTTTATTGACGCAGGCATCTCCAACAGCCCTTACTGTGAGCCTGCCTATCCTGCCATCAACGAGGCAAAGGTGCAATTTGCCGCGCTTTCCGACTTGAACTTGTATTTTCCCACCATCGAAGCAGGCTATACCGTGCATCAAGAGCCAAAAGGGGATCCCGACTGGGGACATTACGACGCGGCAAGTGAGCTTGCCTTGGGGCAGAAATTCGGAGAGCTGGTGGTTGAAAGCTACGGGCAAAGAACAAACTGAAAGGAGAGAGCCGTGTCCACCAAGTATTTAAGCGAAATCATACTCGACAAAATGCCGGGTGAGCGCTCTTATCTGCGCAGCTTACCCGTGGTGCAGTATCTTTGCAAGCATCCGCGCCTTGTGCTGGATGCGGACGTGACCATCCTTGTCGGGGAGAACGGCACGGGAAAATCCACGCTGCTGGAGGCGGTGGCGGTGGCCTGCGGCTTCAATCCCGAGGGCGGATCGCGCAATTTCAACTTTTCTACAAACGACACACATTCCGAGCTGCACGAGTGCCTGCGCACCGTGCGCCGTGCGTATCCCAAGGACGGATATTTTTTGCGCGCCGAAAGCCTTTACAACGTGGCCACCAATATTGAACAGCTTGACAGGCAGCCCGCCTTTTCACCGCCGTTGGTGGAGAGCTACGGCGGCAGATCGCTGCATCATCAGTCGCACGGAGAAAGCTTTCTTTCCTTGGTGCAAAACCGACTGGGCGGCAACGGGCTTTATTTGTTTGACGAGCCGGAGGCCGCGCTCTCACCCATGCGCCAGCTGACGCTGCTGTCCGAGATCGACCGCTTGGTCAAGTCGGGTTCGCAGCTGCTCATTGCCACGCATTCGCCCATTCTGATGGCATATCCCGGGGCGTGCATATACCAGCTTTCGGAGCGCGGGATCGAACGGGTGGAGTACCGACAGACAGAGCATTATCGCGTCACGCGCGAGTTTTTGGAAAATCCCGAGCGAACGGTGCATTATTTGCTGGAGGAATAAAGCAAAATCGGGCTGCAAAATTAGCGAAATTTGGTAAATAAGGGCTGCGTCAAGAATGATTCAGCCCTTTGCTTTATTTAAGATAGTTGCTCAGATTTATCAGCCCGCCCCTTTTCCCGCAGACATTCACTCCACTGCGTTCCGTTCATTGCATGTCCTCTTCCCCGGGGGGACGCCTTTTTGGCGCGTATCCGTTTTGTTGACTTTTCCCTTATGGGATACCTTTCAAGTTGTCCGTCTTATGACGCTGCTCAATGCGGGCAACTTACATAAGGCGTCCCCATCGGGGAAAAGGGGCGGGCTAAACACATTGGGAAAGCTTTATATTGTGAAATAATCTATTGAAAAAAACAGGAATCTGCTCGAAATCGAACAAATTCCTGCTGTTTTTTTTGCTATTTTCCAGCCCCATGGGCTGCTTTTTTATTCTCCCAGCAAGGGCTGCACGAACAGCGCTCTGTAGGATTGCACGGTGGCGGTATCTTCTACCTCATAGATCTCACCGCTGACGGGATCGTAGATGCGATAGCCCACGGCGCCCTCGAACGAAAGCTTGACCTCGGCATCCTTCTTGGCAGCATTTGCAAGGAAGAAGAACGCAACGCCGTCCTTTTCGTAGGGAGAAACGTAAACGTACTTGGTCTTGCTCTGCACGGTCAGCTCGGGCTTGGTGGTGACGGCAGAAAGCACCTCGGAGTACTTGGTGCAAAGCAGATCAGCGTGCTTTTGTGCAAGTGCGGTCAGCTCCTCCTGATCCTTTGCAAGCAGGGAGATCACGGGCATCTCGCCTACGAATATGACGTTGACGCCCTTTTCAATCAAAGCGTCCAGCACGCGCATGCTCTCGATATCTATTACGGTTGCACGGGGGACGATAACGGTGGTAAAGAGGAAGTTTCCTACCTGCAGGCCACCTGCGTTTACCTTACCGCTCTGCAGCGATGCATCGTCCAAGAACACGTAGTCAAGACCTTCTCTGCGAATGCCCTCGGTGATCTGACCGACCAATCGGTCGTTCTGCTTTGCTTCGGTCTCGGCGTCGTAGAGATTTTGCGACGAGGGAGCTTGATAGGTTGCGGCTGCGGTGTCGATGCTGTAATACACGGCGATCTGCGAAAGGTTTTGCGCACCCACGACCATAGAGCCAAGACGGCCGACGTAGGTGTTGAAGGCCTGTGCGGTGGCGGGATCGTTGTTTGCCTGCGAATAGTAAGAGGTGATCTGATTGCCGCCGTCAAAGTATGCAAAGGTCATGGTGCCCAGCGCGTAATCCAAGTGATTCTTGGCAAATTCATCGGGGTTGGCCGCAGGGCAGATCTCGATCATCACGCGTTCCTTGCCCGAAAGCCATGCGGGGGAGGAGGCGTATTTGCCACCTGTCGACATGGTATTCAGATACTGCACGGGACGAACGTCCAGAATGTCAAAGCCGGGGTATCCCATGTTCTGCGAGCATTTGATATAGTCACCGTACACGGGGACGTGGTAGAACATCTGCTCCTCGAGCAAAAGGTGTCCCGAGAGCTGCGTGCCGTGTGCTTGACACCACTCCTGGATCTGACCGAAAAAGTTTTCTGCAACCAAGTCGCCCACGTGTGCATAATACTGTGCACGCACGCGCTGTGCCTCGGCACTCTCCCCACTGTAGATCAGCGGGAGCTTGGAGCGCACGTCGTAGCCGTATTTGGCGGCAAAGGTGTCGAAAATGTCGTAATCATAGGGGATAACGGGATCGTTCAGCCCGGCCGGCATGATGTGGTGGCCTGCCAGCAGCTGTGCCTCATCGTCAAAAATGGCCTCAATGACCTCGGGGAAGTTGTCGATCGCGCCCTCGTAGGTATCAAACGTGACCTCGATAAAGCGTGCCACGGCATCGCGGTTCAGAATGTTGGGATAAGAGGAATTCCACTCAAAATGGTAGCTGTATTTGGCCACGCAGTACACGTATGCGCGCCAGTCGCCGTCCGTACCGGTTACGACGACGTTATTGCCCTTGATCTCGGGCTCGAAGGGGGTAAAGGGGTCCTCGCCCGTTTGCATCAGCGCGTGCTCGATCTTGATAAAGCCGTCGGGCAAAGCAGAGGTCTTTTCACTTTTTCCGCTGCCTGCAAATTCCAGCTCCACCAGTCGCACGGCTGCGTATTCGGGGTGATCCTTGACAGTCAGGTCACCGGCCGAGCCGCTGGGGTAGCCCTTTTCATCGTACAGCCAGACGCGGAAGCCATCGTCGTGCATGGCCTGCACGAAATCGTTGAATTGCGCCAGTGCCAGGGGGGACTGTAAATAGTTGTCATCCCATACGGCGTTGGTCGCAAGACCGCCAAAGCCAAACTGGGCAAAGGTCTTGACCTTATCTGCAGAGGACTCGCCGCGGATGTTTTGGAAGGAATGCTCAATGCGCAGAGCGCGGTATTTGTTTTCGGGAGTTGTGAATGCCTGGTTTGTAATCATCATAACGTTCTGCCTATCTGCTGTCAGAGGAGGTCTTGTGATGATCTCCTCGGGTTGGGTGTCGGATGCTTGTTCGGAGCTTGACGGACCGCTGGGTGTGACAGAGGGCTGAGACGAGAGGGCAGGATCGGCAAGCGCGTAAAGTGAGCCGCCCAGCACCAGCACGAAAGCCAGCGCGTACGAGGTCACGGCAAGGATCAGCTTATTTGTTTGCTTCATTGCGTTTCCCCCTTACGTAGGATACAGTCAAGGCAATGGCGCAGCCAAGCAGGATGATGCCGACTGCGATCATGGTGCAGGTGATGATCAAGGTCTGCGTACCGATGCTGCCGCTTTGCTGCTCGATATCGGTCGTCTGCTCTTCGGGCTCGGCCGTAGGCGCTTCGGTGATGGGTGTTTCGGTCGTAGGCGCTTCGGTTGTGGGAGCGTCCGTGGTCGGTGCTTCGGTTGCGGGAGGCTCAGTCTCGGGCTCGGTGGTGGGAGCAGCCGTTGTGGGAGGTGCGTAGGGCTCGCCCGTGAAGGAGGCTGCCTTCATGGAGCAGTCGTCCAGGATCAGATTGCGGAAGTTCTTGGTCGTGTCCTCGTTGCCATTCATGGGTGTGACCAGATAAAACTCTGCTGTCTCCAACTCATCATGCCATGCAACGTATACGCGGGCGCTGATGTGTGTCCATTCCTGCGTCACGGTCACCCATTGCGTGGTTACCCAGTGTTGTGCGCCGCTCTTACTGTAAAGACCAAGCGCGATCTGCATCTCGATAGGCTCGGCAGCTGCATCTGCCAGACGCACCCATGCAGAGAGATCGTACTGGCCGTGACCGTAGTAAGAAAGCGGCTTTGTGATGTACTGTCTTGCAATGTCGGTCGAGTGCTCACGCCTTGTGATGCTGAAAGCACCGTTGCCCGAATGCGCCTCGGTGGTATAGTCCACCGTGGCCTTATAGTATTTTTCCCAATCAAGAGTCACTTCTTCAAAGTCACCGTTCTTGAGTAACTCGTAGCCCTCGCTCTCCTGGGCGTAAGTCGGCAGGGCGAGCGCACCAAGCAACATGATGGCGCAGAATAAGAGTGCAAGCTTTTTCATACGTAACCTCCGTGGTGTTTTGTGCTTTCATTATAACACAGGTTATTTTGTTTTACAATATGCAATTTGGATTTTCTTGACATATTCGCTATGTGCATGGTATAATACAAGCAGAAAGAAAATTCCGAAAGGAGAACTTTTATGAACCTTATCAGATTCGACGCCGCAAAGGCGATCTTTTATCCGTATACCAAAGAGGAATACGCGCGCGTCAAGCGTGAGCGGGCGGTGGGACAGTACGGCTTTTACTATGCGCTGGACCTTTCCGACTACTGCAGCGAGGACGGTGAGCTGATGCTTTCGGGTATCACGGCACGCCTGACCGCACGCAATTTTTACAGACTTTATATCAACGGTGAGATGATCATGCACGGCCCTGCGCGCACCGCGCACGGATATGCCCGTGTGGACGAGATCGACGTGACGTGGTATCTTGAGCCGGGCATCAATCACATTGCCATTGAGGTGGTGGCGTACGGCAACGAGCATCCCATCTATAACCGTTATTCCAACGATTGCACCATGGAGGACGGCATGGTGATTGCGGAGCTTACGTGTGAGGGCAAGGTGCTTTGCGCGACGGGACGCGAGCCATGGCAGGTCTGCCCGATCAATGCACGTGCGCCTGTTTCCGAGCGCATCTCGCACAGCCGTGAGTGTACCGAGATCTATCACATGGATGAGCAATACTACCTGTGGAAGGTAGGACAGAGCGCGTTTGCTTGTGCTGCGCCCGTGGAAAATGAGCCCGTGTATCTTGCGCACGAGTCGCTGCAGCCTACGCTGGAGGAAAGCTTCTTTGACGATCTTGTGGGCTTTGGCTCCTGCTTTATCGATCCCAACAAAAGGATCGAAACGCTGTTTTATGAGCATTCGCCCGAGTATGAGGCGCTTCCCGAGCATCCCACGGCCGATTGCCGCAGAACGATCGACACCGCCTTTGGCGGCGTCTGTGCCGAGTACGGTGACGAGGGCCTGACGCTTTGGGGCGACGAGGGCATGTATGCTATGTTTGACGGCGGCGAGAGCCGCGTGGGCTTTATCCGCTTGGTGGTCAGCTGTGAGAAGGCGGGCATCATCGACGTCGTACACAGCGAGCTTTTGGATACGGACGGAAGCATTCCGTATTATCACAACGTGGTTGCCCGCTTACACCTGCCTGCGGGATTGACCGAATTCATCGCCTTTGAGCCAAGCCTTGCGCGGTACGTCAAGCTGTATTTCCGCGGTACGGGCGCTGTGACGGTACACAGCCTTTCCATGCTGGACGACGCCTATCCGGACGAGCATCGCACAAGCTTTTCCTGCTCGGATGAAAATATCAACCGCCTGTATGCAGCGGCCAAGAAAACGCTGCTGCTCAATACGCTGGATATTTTTATGGATTGCCCCGAGCGCGAGCGTGGCGGCTGGCTTTGCGACTCTCTTTGGACAGCCCGCGCAGCTGCGCTGATGCTGTGCGATCCCAGAGTCGAGCGCGAATTTTTGGAAAACTTCCTTCTGACACCTGCCGACGGCATGTTCCATGGCTTTTTCCCCGAGGTCTATCCCGCGCTCAAGCCGGATTACCGCAGCATGACGGGCATTACCTCCTGGTCGCTTTGGCTGGGCTGTGAGATCGCGGAGTACGTAAGCCGCACGGGTGATATTGCATTCCGCGACGAATACGCGCCCAGAGTGGAGGCGTTGGTCAAGGGGACGGGGGACTTTATCGGCAAGAGCGGACTTTTGGAAAATCTGCCTTGGCTGTTTATCGACTGGTCGCAGTCCAACAGGGGCGAGAACAACCAGCCTGTGTCAAGTGCTGCAAACGCGCTGTATGCGTATATGCTGTGCGAGCTTGGCAAGACCTTTGCAAGAGCGGATTGGATAGCCGAAGGAGAGCGCGTCAGGGGCGTGCTGCGCCGTGCCGTGATGGGAAGCGGCGAGGCTTGTGACGTGGCGTATATCCCCGACAGCTTTGACGTGCGCGAGGACGGCACGCTGCAAGCCAAGGGCTACTACAGCGAGGCGGCCATGTACACGGCACTCTGGAGCGGCCTGTTTGCCAAGGGTGAGGCACCGAGGCTGGAGCAGGCGATCAAGCAAAAGATGGGGCCTGCACCGTTTTACGCAAAGGATCCCATGGTGGGCAAGAGCAATTTGTTTATCGGTCTTTGCATCAGACTTGACATGCTGACAAGACTTGGCGCGCACGACAAAATGTATGAGGATATGCTGGCCATTTATATGCCGCAGCTCAAGGAAGGCCCGGGGACGCTTTGGGAGAATGAAATGATCGATACCTCGTCGCGCTGCCACGGCTTTGCCGCGCATGCGGGCGTGCATTTGCTGCGTGACGTGCTGGGACTCGGCATTCCTGCGTTTGACGCACGCGGTGAAGGGGAGAAGCAAATTGAAATCGCACCGCACACCTGCGGCCTGCGCTGGGCAAGAGGCACGCACGAAACGCCGGACGGCCTGATTGCGCTGGAATGGAGATACGACGGTGAGAGCTTTGCCTTGAATGGCAGCCTGCCTGCGGGGTATACCTACACGCTGACCTTGCCCAAAGAGGTCAAGGGACTGGACGCGGAGTGCGTCAAGATCAATATCGTCACAAGAGGATAAAATTGTCGTCAAGTATCCCCGAGTGTTATTCTGAGCGTCACGTCTTGTGTCATCCTGAGCTCAGGATGACACTTCGGAAAAAATAAATTTGCATTTTTTGGGAACATTTTTGCATTTTTGTCGTCTATATAAGGGACAGCACGCGGCGTGCATGCCGATGTGCTGTTCCTTTTGCGTTTCTCGTAAATTCTCAAAGTAAATGCAACAGTAGCAAAGGCCTTGCGTTTACTATGAGAAATCGATTGCAGTAAGTATAAGAAAAGGCTAAAAGCAACGAAAAAAAGCAACGTAAAAAACAAA
>JAZUSJ010000150.1:0-4055 GCA_045606685.1 Eubacteriales bacterium | reverse complement strand
CTCAAACGAGATTTTTTTCAAAAAAAGAATGGGACTGCCCCAAAATGCATTTGAGTCGGTCCCGGGTATGTTCAATAAGGTTTAGGCGTACTCACTCATGCGTGCCAGGATGGCGCGGAACTCTGCGGTATCGCGGATGGGCGCCCAGATGCGGCTGCCAAAGCGGCCGGCAAGCAGCTTAGCGCACTTGGAGGAACCTTCGGGTTCCTTTTCATATTGCACGCAGTTGATGGGCAGGGAGGTGTAGGTTGCGCTTTCGGGGCGCGTGTCGTATGCAATGGCGTGATCTGCCATCTTTTCGGCACAGGCAAGCGCGTTTTGCTTATCTCCCTTCATCAAGTAGAACATTGCCAGCTGGCGGTAGGAGTTGGCAAGTCTGTCGTGGTAGTAAAGCAGATCGTCCTCGCCAAACAGCAGATGGAAAAGATCCACGGCCTTTTGCAGAATGGCGATCTTTTGATCCACGGTGTAGTGGTTGCCCGAGATATCCGGTACACAGGCAATGTTGTACATGTGCCACCACATATTGTCCGCAAACAGGATCAGGTTTTCCTGCGCTTGGTTAAAGGCTACCTCGCCCGTCAGCACGGTCGCCTTGACGATCTCCTTGGAAAAGCTCATGCTGTGCAGCTTGTTTGCAATGTCCTGCGCGCGCTCGTCGTCACCCAGCTGGTGCGAATAGATATCGCAAAGCGTTTTCTTGGTGCGGTCACGCAAAAGGTCGTCGGTGCAGTCCTCCAAGATGTGCATGCAAAGGGAAATTGCCTCCTGCATGTCGGCTTTACGCGGCTTGCCGTCCGCATTGATGGCCGAAAGCGTGGTCGCAAGCTCCAGCTGCAGCTCGTGGGAGGAGGGGATCTCGGCAATCGCCTCGCGCAAAAGGGCAAGTGCCCGGGCAAGCTCATCGCGGTCGTAAAGCACCTCGACCTGTGCCAGATACTCGGCCACCTTCTGCTCCTTTTGCAGGGAATCGTAGCACATCAGCTCGTCCATGCTGACACCGAAAAAGTCGGCAATGGCGGGCAGAGATTCAATATCGGGGTAGCAGGTCTCGCTTTCCCAACGGGATACCGCCTGGGGTGTCACGCCCAGATAAGCGGCCAGCTTGTCCTGCGTTACGTCGTTCTTTTTTCTGAGTAATTTGATCTTTTTTCCAACCTTGATTTCCATATTTTCTCCAAAATGTTTCAGTTATAGATATATTATACTATAATCCGACACCAAAGTCAATAAAAAATTGACGCGTATCAATGATTTGTTACATAAATTTGTGCGAAAAAATTTATGAATTTTTCGAAATGCTCTTTACATCGCGTTCGGAAAATGTTATAATAATTTTACATGCAAGATAATTTTTTTGTGTAATTTTTTGCCGATGCAATAAATGGAGGATAGTATGGGAAACATCACCAGAGACGAAAAGCTGACCTATTTATTCAAGGGGATACTGACGCTGGAGAGCATTGATGACTGCTATGACTTTTTTGCAGATCTGTGTACCCCTGCCGAGCTGCAGGAAATGTCTCGTCGCATGCAGGCGGCCAAAATGCTGCGTGATGGGCATATCTATAACGAGATCGCTGCCATGACCGGCCTTAGTACGGCTACCATCAGCCGTGTAAACCGTTGCTTGAAATACAGCAGTGACGGTTACCTCAAGGTATTGGACGAAATTGACAAGAGTGAAAAACGGAGAAATTTGTATGACAGTGTATGATGGCTACGGTGCCATTGCACGCGTATACGACCGACTGAATGCAGAGCTGGACTATGGCGCATGGGCAGATTTTTTTGAGGCGTGCTTTGATTGCTATCTGCCCGCGCGTCCCGAGCTTGTGTTGGATCTTGCCTGCGGCACCGGCAGGATGACGCTGGAGCTTGCCCGTCGCGGATACGACATGATCGGTGCGGACGGCAGCGAGGATATGCTGTGCGAGGCCATGATGCAAAGCGCTCTGGACGAGTCGCTGGAAAAGCCCCCATTGTTTATATTGCAGGATATGCGCCGCTTTGAGCTGTACGGTACAGTCGGAGCGGTGACGTGCTGTCTGGACAGCCTGAACTATCTGACGGGACAGGGAGATCTGGACGCTTGCTTTGCCTGCGTGCATAATTATCTCGATCCGGGAGGTCTGTTCTTATTTGACATGAACACGCCTTACCGCTTTACCGAGGTGTACGGTGACCGCGCCTACATTTTGGAGGACGAGCTGACCGACGAGGATGGCGGCAAGAGCGAGATCTATTGCGGCTGGCAGAATGCGTACGATCCCGAAACGCGGCTTTGTCGGTTTTATCTTTCGCTGTTTGAGCAGAGAAAGGACGGCAGCTTTGTGCGCTCGGACGAGGAGCAGACAGAGCGTTGCTATACGCTTGACGAGATCAAGGACGCGTTGCAGCGTGCGGGCTTGGAATTTTTGGGCGTATGGTCGGATTATGATTTTTCGCCTGCTGCAGAGAATACGGAGCGGTGGTATTTTGCCGCCCGTGCAATAAAATAAAGGAGAACCCTTATGGCATCAAGTATTTTGCGCGCCATGACGAGAGATGGCAGCGCACGCATTCACGTAATCAATTCCAAGGAGATGGTCAATACCATGATCTCCTATCACAATACAACGCCTCTTGCTACCGCAACCCTTGGCAGACTGATGACCGTGACTTCGGTCATGGGCTGCATGATGGGCGAAAAGGAGGATTCGGTCACGGTCATGCTGGGCGGTGACGGCCCTGCGGGCAGAGTGCTGGCGGTCAGCGACTATATCGGCAACGTGCGCGGAAACATTCAGAATCCGGGCGTGGATCTGCCGCTCAAATCCAACGGCAAGTTGGACGTCGGCGGTGCAGTCGGGCAGGGACTTCTGACCATTATCAAGGATATGGGCGGTGAGCAGCCCACCAACGGCTCGATCGAGCTTGTCAGCGGTGAGATCGCAGAGGACGTGGCCACCTATTTTGCAAAGAGTGAGCAGATCCCCACCGTGTGCGCGCTGGGCGTGCTGGTGGATACCGACTGGAGCTGCCGCGCGGCAGGCGGTGTGCTGATCCAGCTGCTGCCCTTTGCGGATAACGCGACCGTGGAGGCGCTGGAGAAGAACATCGGTGCGCTTGCAAACGTGTCGGGGCTGTTTGACCGCGGACTTTCCAACAAGGAGATCGCGGATATTGCGCTGGCCGGGATCGAGTACGATATTTTCGACGAGCTGGACGTGGAGTACCGCTGTAATTGCTCGCGCGAGCGCGTGGAAAAGGCGCTGATTACGTTAGGACGCGGCGAGATGGAAAAGCTGCTTGCAGAGCAGAAGGCAGAGGGCAAGGGCGAGGAGCTGGAGGTCTGCTGCCGCTTCTGTGACAAGAAATATTACTTTGGTCAGGCGGATGTGGACAAGATGTTTGGCTAATTGACACAAAAAGAGGCGGCGAAAGTCGCCTCTTTTTGACCAAATCCGATATTTTGAAATTTTTCAAAAAAAAATGAAAAAAAGGCTTGACAAAAGGAAACCTCCGTGCTATAATATACGAGTCGTCGCAAGACGGCAGCCAAAATGGGAGCATAGCTCAGCTGGGAGAGCATCTGCCTTACAAGCAGAGGGTCATAGGTTCGAGCCCTATTGTTCCCACCATTTGGCCCGGTAGCTCAGTTGGTTAGAGCGCTAGCCTGTCACGCTAGAGGTCGTGGGTTCGAGCCCCATCCGGGTCGCCAATTTCATAAGCCTCTGTAGCTCAGTTGGTAGAGCAGGGGACTGAAAATCCCCGTGTCGTTGGTTCGATTCCGACCGGAGGCACCATATGCGGATTTAGCTCATTTGGTAGAGCGCCACCTTGCCAAGGTGGAGGTGGCGGGTTCGAGCCCCGTAATCCGCTCCAAAACGGCATCTCATGTGAGGTGCCGTTTCTTCTCGAAAATATGCCCTTCCCCGAAATATCCGGTCGAAGGCATCATACGCGGATTTAGCTCATTTGGTAGAGCGCCACCTTGCCAAGGTGGAGGTGGCGGGTTCGAGCCCCGTAATCCGCTCCACTGAAGAAAAGACGCCTGAAGGCGTCTTTTCTTC
>JAZUSJ010000149.1:0-4191 GCA_045606685.1 Eubacteriales bacterium | reverse complement strand
GCCCTTGGGCGGCCGTTTGGTCTTTTATTGAATCTCCTCAATGTTATAAGGCGTGGTCTGGTAGACCAGATAATTGAGCCAGTTGGAGTAGAGCAGGTTTGCGCAGGAGCGCCATGTGACCACGGGCTCGCGCGTTTCATCATCGTCCGGGAAGTAATTCTTGGGCAGGTCGATGGGCAGCCCCGCGTTTTTGTCGCGCAGATATTCCTTTTTGAGCGTGTCCGCGTCGTATTCCGAGTGGCCTGTGATGAATACTTGTCTGCCCCTTTCTGTCATGCAGGCAAACACGCCCGCCTCGGGGGAGCTTGCCAGGATACGGATCTCGGGAACCTTTTCAATATCCTCTCTTTTACAGGTGGTATGACGGGAGTGGGGGACCGAAAAGGTGTCGTCAAAGCCGCGGAACAGGATCGAACGCTTGTAGTCCAAGGAGTGCTTATAAACACCGAAAAGCTTTTTGTCAAGCGGATATTTCGGCACACCGTAATGGTAGTAAAGTCCTGCCTGCGCGCCCCAGCAGATGTGGAAGGTGCTGGTCACGTGCGTTTTGCTCCATTCCATGATCTCGCAAAGCTCGGGCCAATAGTCCACCTCTTCAAAGGGCAGCTGCTCCACGGGCGCGCCCGTGATGATCATGCCGTCGTATCTCTTGTCCTTGATCTGATCGAAGGTTTTATAGAATGCCAGCATATGGTCGCCCGAGGTGTGCGTAGCCTTGTGCGTGGCGGTCTGCAAAAGCTCCAGCTCGACCTGCAAGGGGGTATTGCCGATCAGGCGCGCGATCTGCGTTTCGGTCACGATCTTTTGCGGCATGAGATTGAGCATCAGCACGCGCAAAGGACGGATATCCTGCGTAATGGCGCGCGTTTCGGTCATAACAAAGATATTTTCCTCCAGCAGCGTGGTGGTGGCGGGAAGCCTGTTGGGAATTTTAATGGGCATCGGAACAGCTCCTTTATACGAAAATTAGACTTGCTCGAGTGCCTGCTCGAGGTCTGCGATGATATCGGCGGGATTTTCAATGCCGACAGAGAAGCGCACCAGCTCGGGGCGCACGCCTGCGGCGATCAGCTGCTCGTCGGTCAGCTGTCTGTGCGTAGCACTTGCGGGATGCAAAGCACTTGTACGGGCATCTGCCACGTGTACCACAATGGCAGCCAGCTTGAGGCTGTCCATCAGGCGCACGGATGCCTCGCGACCGCCCTTGACACCAAACGAAATGACACCGCAGCAGCCGTCGGGCAGGTACTTCTGCGCCAGCTCGTACTGCGAGTCACCGGGCAGGGAAGGATAGGAAACCCAATCGATCTTGGGATGATTCTGCAGATACTTTGCAACCGCCAGCGCGTTGGAGCAATGCTTCTCCATGCGCACGGCCAGCGTTTCAAGCCCCAGATTGAGGATGAACGCGGGAAGAGCGGCCATGGTGCAGCCAAGGTCACGCAAAAGCTGCACGCGCACCTTGGTGATATAGGCCATGGCGTTTCCAAACTGCTTGGTGTAGATGACACCGTGGTAGGATTCGTCCGGCTCGTTCATCTCGGGGTACTTGTCCGAGCCCTCCCAGTCGAATTTGCCGCTGTCCACGATCACACCCCCCACAACGGTTGCATGACCGTCCATGTATTTGGTGGTGGAGTGTACCACGATATCCGCGCCATGCTCAAAGGGACGGCACAAAACGGGCGTGGCAAAGGTGTTGTCCACGATCAGCGGAATGCCGTGCTTGTGGGCAAGATTTGCGTATCTTTCAATGTCAAACACTACAAGAGCGGGGTTTGCGACCGTTTCGCCAAAGAACAGACGGGTGTTCTCGTCGATCTTGGCCTCGATCTCCTCGTCGGTCATATCGGGCGTGACAAAGCGCACTTCGATGCCAAGGCGCTGCAGCGTGACGGCAAAGAGATTGATGGTGCCGCCGTAAATCGAGGACATGGAGATAAAGTTCTGACCTGCAGAGGTGATGTTGAGAATGGAAAGCAGGCTTGCGGACTGACCGGAGGACACCAGCATTGCACCAACGCCGCCCTCCATATCGGCAATCTTTGCCTCTACGCAGGCAAGCGTGGGGTTGGAGATACGGGAGTACATGTGGCCGTCGGCCTTGAGGTCGAACAGGTCACCGACGTGGTCAACGTCGGAGTATTTGTAGGTGGTGCTTTGCACGATGGGCAACACGCGGGGCTCACCGTTTGCGGGCTCGTAGCCGGATTGTACGCATTTTGTGTCGATCTTGTAAGAAGACATGAAAGATTCCTCCTTGGGAATATATTACTAAAACATTATTATATCACGATTGTGCCGTGATTGCAAGGGCTTTTGGGGATTTTTTGTGCTACGCTGCGTACGATTGCGTCAAAACGCAAATTTTTGCCTGTCATTTTTCCGAAATTGAAGAAAACTCTTGCAATTATGCTTGTCTTGTGGTATAATATAATGTATTTTAGTGCGATAATTTCAGAAAGGAATTGCTTTTATGAAGCGTTTGGAGAATTTCCTTGGAAAAATAGCCGGACTTTTGTTCCGCTGCCTGTGCGTGGTGATTACTTACGTGGGCTTTCGTCCCAAGGTGATATATGCAAATCCCGAGAGAAAGAAGAAGGGCTTTGATAAGCCGGTGGTGTTTACCTGCAACCACGTTTCCCATAAGGACGGCCTGATCATTGCGACCTTGCTTTGGAAGTACCGCGTACACATTCTGTCCGCAAAGGATCAGATGGAAAAAAGCAAGCTGTATTATCACGTGCTGACCAACAACCGCGCCATCGGCGTCAACCGCTTTGGTCTTGATACAGGTTGGATCAAGGACAGCATCCGCGTGATGAAGGAAGGGAACAGCATGATCATCTTCCCCGAGGGACATACCTCCAAGACGGGAAAGATGGATAAGTTCCGCCCCGGCTTTGCGTTGCTTGCCTCCATGGCGGGCAGCGAGGTGGTTCCTACTGTGATCGACGGCAACTACAAATTCCTGTTTGGCAGACGCTTGCGCGTGGTGATCGGCGAGCCCGAGCCGCTTCGTCCTGCCGAGGCGGGGCAGAGAAGCTCGGTGCATCTGCAAGCCGAGGCTGACCGATTCCGCGAAATTTCAGAGGGGCTTTTAGAATTGGCTCGACAAACGAAATAATTTTGGGAGGATTTTATGCTTCTTGAACTTTTTTTGACGCTGGGCGCGCTTTGCTCGGTGCTGACTGTGTTTTTGAATGCAACACTTGTGACGTCCATTTTTGATATCTGGATCCCGCTTGTTTTGTGGATCGCGTACACAGTAGGATTTTTCCTGATCTACGTGCTGTTTTTCCTGTTCCTTTCCATTTTTGTGGACAAATCCAAACCCCAGACAAGGCCCAACCGCTTTTATCTGGCAATATTCGTGGAGTCTATTGCGCTGTATTTCAGATTGGCACGCATTGAGATCCGCACCCGCGGCAAGGATAAGATCCCCGAGGAGGGCAACTTTCTGATGGTGTCCAACCATCTGTCCGACCACGACTTTATGTCTATGCTGACCGTTTTGCGCGGCAGAAGCATTGCATTTGTTTCCAAGCCCGAGAACTTTGATAAGCCCATCATCGGCAGATTTTTGCACAAGAGCGGCTTTTTGCCCATCAACCGCCAGGAGGCGCGTGAGGCACTGGTCACTATTCGCGAGGTGGCAGGCCGCATGAAGACCATGCCCATTTCCTACGGCGTATTCCCCGAGGGTACAAGAAACCGCGAAAGCAATAAGGTGCTGCTGCCCTTCCATGAGGGCGTGTTCCTGATGGCCAAAAAGGCGGGCGTGCCGATCGTTGTCGTGCGCGTGACGGGTACGGATATGGTCAAGCACCGCGCACCTTGGAGAAAAACGCGCGTTTACGTGGATTTTGTGGACGTGATCGATGCCGAGACGGTCAGAAAGCTCAGATCTCACGAGCTTTCCGAAATGGCAAGAGAGCGCATGGAGGTGGCTGAGGGCTTGCCCGAGGTTCCCGAGATCCGTCGCACTTTTAAATACGGAAATAATTAATTTTTACGGAGACCACTATGTTAGAACTGCAACACGTATCTTACTCTGTTACCGATGAGGTAACGGGCAAGAAAACCGATATACTCTGCGACGTCAATCTGACCATCAAGGACAGATTCGTCGCCATCACCGGCCCCAACGGCTCGGGTAAATCCACAAGTCGGATCGTAGCCATGTCGTTC
>JAZUSJ010000148.1:0-18129 GCA_045606685.1 Eubacteriales bacterium | reverse complement strand
TTACTTCATGGGCGGCCTGCTCAAGCATATCTCCTCTCTGTGCGCTCTGACCAATCCGAGCACCAATTCCTTCAAGCGTCTGGTTCCCGGCTTTGAAGCACCCGTGACGGTTGGATACGCAACCTCCAACAGAAGCGCGGTCATCCGTATTCCCGCATATGCCAAGTCGCCCGATAAGCGTCGCTTTGAGCTGCGCAATCCCGATGCGACCTGCAATCCTTACTTCTGCTACGCCGCCATTCTGATGGCAGGCCTGGACGGCATCAAGAACAAGATCGATCCGCATGCGAACGGCTGGGGACCTTACGACGTCAATCTGTATCACCTTTCGGATGAGGAAAAGGCCAAGCTGCATCACCTGCCCACCTCCCTGCCTGAGGCACTCGACGCGCTGGAGGCTGATCACGACTACCTGACCGAAGGCGACGTATTCCCGATCGAGCTGATCAACAGCTTTATCAAAACCAAGAGAGAGGAATGCAGAGCCATGGCGGCCATTCCCCATCCTGCCGAATTTGAGAAGTATTACAATCTGTAATGAGCAAAAAGAAAAAGGCTTTGATTGCCGTACCGTGCGCCCTTTTGCTGCTGATCGCAGCCTTTACAGGCTGGGTATTCTGGGCAAACACGGCACTTGAACGCACGAATTACACAGTGGCAAGCACACGTCTGCCCGAACAATTCGACGGATTTCGCATAGCCCAGCTCTCTGATCTGCATTGCGCAGAGTACGACAAGGGCAACAAAAAGCTGATCACCATGCTCAAAAAGGCGGCTCCCGATATCATTGTGTTTACGGGCGACACCGTTGATGAGCGGCATCCCGACACATCTCCCATGCTTGCCTTGATGCGCGAATGCGTGCAGATCGCGCCCTGCTATTTTGTCACGGGCAACCACGAATGTGCCATACCGAGACAGGAATACCTTGCCTTTGAAGCGCAGATATGCGAAATAGGCGTCAGCGTGCTGCACAACGAGACCGTAACCATTGAGCGCGACGGTGCGAGCATCGTGCTGCTTGGCGTGGATGATGAGAATTACGACGGCTCGTTGCACTCCCCCGAGCAGCTGCAAAAGCTGGCTGGTGAAGATCGCTTTTCCATTCTGCTCTCTCACCGCCCCGAATACTTTTGGCGGTACGCCAGAGCGCAGATCGATCTGACGCTTTCGGGACACGCACACGGCGGACAGATCCGCCTGCCTCTGATTGGCGGCCTGTATGCCCCGGGACAAGGCAAATTTCCCGAATACGACAGCGGCGTCTTTACTTACGAAAACGCCAACATGGTAGTCAGCCGCGGCATTGGGGAAAGCTCTTTCCCGCTGCGATTCAACAACAGGCCCGAGCTTGTCATTGTCACGCTGACCTCACAGGACAATTAAGAAAGGATCGAATTATGGCCAAGCTCCATTTTCTCAAATCTGTCACAGATACCATAAACACCTCATTTATCTTAGAGTCAAACGGCACGCTGCTTGTCGTGGACGGTGGATTCCCCTCTGAGGCACCTTACTTATACGAATATCTCAAAGCGCTTGGCGGCCACGTAAACGCTTGGTTTTTGACGCATTTTCACGATGACCACTTCGGGTGCTTTCTGACCATGCTCGAAGAGCATCCCGACATTACGGTGGATCAGGTGTATTTCAACTTTCCCTGTGACGAATTTATTATCAAGTATGAACCAAAGCAGAGCGTCAAGACATCCGAGGAGTGGTTGCAGATCTTCAGAGAGACGGTCAAAGCGCGCGAATTGCCCTGTGTGACAGCCACGGAGGGCGACGTTTACGAGTTTGACCAAGGAAAGGTCAAGGTGCGCGTGCTGCGCACGTACAACGAGGAGTTTGCGTACATCAACAATTCCTCCACCGTATTCCGCTTTGAGGCAGACGGCAAAAGCATTCTGTTCCTTGGTGACCTTGGCGTGGAGGGGGGGCGCGAGCTGCTCTGTAAGGCTGATCCCGAAATGGTCAAGGCCGATTTCGTGCAAATGGCGCACCACGGTCAGGGCGGTGTGGACAAGGCGTGCTATGAAGCGATCAAGCCCACCTATTGCCTGTGGCCGACTCCATCGTGGGTTTGGAACAATATGGGGCCGGGCGGCTATGACACCAACGTGTTCCAGACCATCATCGTGCGCGGCTGGATCTCTTCCCTGCGCTGTGTCAAAAAGCATTACCTCATGATCGACGGCACGCAGGTCATTGATCTGGCAGAGGCATAAATACGATTGTCACGTAGGGACGATTCTGTTTCGGCTTTGCCGGATTCAGTCGTCCCTACGCCATTTTGCATAGAAGCACCTACTAAACCCACGGTTTAGCGACTGGAAAAACAAGTCATTGACGAATTTTGGCGCTTATGGTACAATGAAGGCATAACAAAAACGAGAGGGGCACGGGTACATGAACATTGGTGAAAAAATTTTTCAGCTGAGACGAAAGCGTGATATGACGCAGGAAATGCTGGCTGAGCAGCTGGTCATTTCGGCACAGGCGATATCCAAATGGGAGAGAGGCATTGCCAATCCCGATATTGAGATGATCCCCCGCATTGCAAAGCTGTTCGACATTTCTGCTGACGAGCTTTTAGGGCTTTCCACACCCAAGGCAAGTGAAAGCGAGCTGGAAAAGCGCGTAGCCTCCTTGGAGCGATTGCTTGAAATGCTGACCGCCAAGGACGAGGGTGAGTCCAGAGAGATCATGCTCCGCCAGGCACCGCGCGTGGCAAGCTTTGATTTTACCCAAATGTCGGCTGACGAAAAAAGCAAATGGGAGCCTGACGGCTTGCATATCATGGACGACAAGGGTGCGCTTTGCATGAAAGCCGTGCCCGTTGAGCGCGTGGTGGGAGAAATCGTTGACCCGCAATGCAATATTGTGGGGCTGAGCGTACCGCTTAACGGTGTGAGCCGTATTCTGATCAAGCTCGCTACCATGGGCAACCGTAGCAATCATGCATTTCAGCTGTTCTTCACCACCCGCGAAAACTCAAATTGGGATGAATACAAATCAATACGCACAGGCTATCCGAACGGCAATAAGATGACGCTTGATCTTGCCGTCAACCATCCCCTGTTTTGCGGTGAGCTGACGGGCATACGTATTGATCCGTTTGCAGACGGGCAAGGCAGCACGGAGATCGAATCAATTATGCTGCTGACACCGCAGGGTGAGGTCGTATATGAGTTGCAGGCAGACCAATTCAAGGATAAGGTTGTACGAAAAAGCAATGACGACAAGCTGGAAGGCATTACCGAGCCGACAATCGTGCTCAAAAACGCCAAGCCATGCCCTTGGTTGCCAAATATTACGTTTACGTCTGATCCCGTTAGGTTCATGCGGCAGGTGTGGGATCCCATGCTCTCTTGCGACGGTCTTGATCTGAACATTGACCGCGCACGGTACATTCATTTGCGTATCAAAACCACGCTGTTTGATCAGAACAGGCAGCCTTGGTATGATATGAACGCGAACGCGCGCATCAATGCTGAAATGAAGCTGTATTTCAAGACGCCGGGCTGCGAAGACTACACCGAGCAGCGCAGATTTAACGTGCCATATCTGGCAACCGGTCAGATGAAGGACATCTACATTGATACTTCAATCAACGGCTTCTGGCACGGCACGCTGACAGGGCTGCGCCTTGATCCGATTGAAAATCAGGGCGCGACGTTTGAGCTTACGCAGATCGAGTTTTTGGAGGGTACGCCCAAGATCAAAATGAGCGGATTTATGAGTAGCCTTGAAGAAAAGATCAGAAAGCTTGAGCAGGATATGGACGATCTGCGCAGCGAGGTAGACGAGCTTTCCTGCGTGCGTGACGATTGTGAGGATGCTTGCGACGAGCTGGAGGGCCGCTTGGAGGAGTTGGAGAATCGGTTGGAAGAATTGGAGAGCGGAGATTAGTATTGCAAAAATACAGTGGGAGCAAGCCCCCGCCCTACGTGTCTATTCTGTTTAACGAATGAATATGAATACGGCGATGAACCGAGTGTTCACCGCCGTTTTTGCATCTTATTTCATTTTTTCCATATCGGTGGCGTAGCACCACTTTCCTCCGATCAGGCGGCCGAAAATATATTTGTCACTGGCCGATTCGCAAAGCACGTACAGCTTTCCGTCAATCATAACCATTTCCTCGGACATGGGCGCAATTCTGTGATCCTTGATCAGGGATACGCTGTCCATGGCGTAAAGCGGCACACTCTTGCCAAGCACGGTGATCTCGCCCTCTTTTTGCAGTTTTGTCATGTCGTACTCCAGAATATGCGAGAATGACAGCCCCCACGAGGTGGACAGATAGACGCGCTCCCCATCCTCAGAGAAGGTCATGCCCTGCACCTGCGCGGGCAGGCTATAGGCAAGCGTGGGATTTGGGACAATGCCGTATTCGGCACTCTCGGAGAGCGTAAAGCGCAGCGCAAGCGCGTGGTGATTGTCGCCGGCCGCGGTGGTCATATGATGACTCTCGGGCGTGGGGTACTCCTTTTCGCGGTAGAATTCGCCTACAACAAGCGTGTTCTTATACACGGTTACGAATGCGGGGATCAGATAATCGTCATTCGATGCCCGTAAGGAAAACTCGCCCTTGGCACGCACCGCTGCACCAAAGTCGGCTGCCATGATCTCGGCAAACGAGAAGATATGCAGGCGTGCGTCATCCCCTGCCACGTAGACAAAATCTCCGTAGTGCGCAATGCCGCCGCCATGCTCGGTAAAGGCTGTGCCGTCCGTCTTTTGCAATGTGACCTTGGCTTTTACGTTTCCTGCCGTATCCGTCACGTACACGGGAGAGGGCTTGCCGGACACGGTATAGCCGCTGAGCAATAATATCTGCTCGTCAGCACAGTAATGCATGCCCTGCGGCACGTAATCGTTCTTGATATCGGGAATGACAAACATTTTCTCGGATGCAGCATAATAATCTGCCACAGGAATTCTGAAATATGCGATCGCACCAACGACCGCCAGCGCGACAAGCGCTGCAAGGCTGCCAAGCACGATCAAGGCAATTTTGATAAGCTTTTTGTTGTTCATTGATTCACTCCGGTTTTGTACCAGCTCGGTACGGGGTTTTGCATGTTATCATACCAGGCCAGCACCTCGGCTGCCTGGTTTTTCATGGTCGTGATCTCGCGCTCGCCAAACGGAATGGCCCAGGGCAAGGAGCCGAGCGTATTGGAGCTGATATACAGCGCCAGCAAACGCCAGAAATCCATCGGAACATTGCCGCCGAAATAGCCGTCCACCATACCCGAGGCAAACATGGGTGTGGCCTGCGCGCACCATACGATGCGGTTGAATTCCTCCCAGGGATCTCCGTAATCATCGCGGTCAAAATCGATGATGACAAGTCTGCCGTCCGTGTCCACCATCATGTTGCCGATATGGTAGTCGCCGTGCTGATACGTCTGCGGACGCCCGCAGAGCAGATGTCGGTTTTGTGCGATGTAATCAAGGAACGGCTGATCGACATCATACTTCAAGGGGCAATCGCGGTACATGGCGATCTTGCGGTCGATCTTGGCGTTGAAGCGGCCTTCCCATTCGGGCACGCCGTCGGGCGCGGGGAGGGTATGAATACGGGCAAGGATCTTCCCTGCCTCGCAGCCGTAGTCGTATTGCATCTGCGCGGGCAGCGTGGGAATATGCTGCTCGGCGTCGTACCCCTCGATAAAGCTTTGCAAGGCATAAACGCCCTCGTCGCATGTGCCGAACTCGATGGGCTTGCACATGGGAATGCCCAGCGCGGCCACCCTTTGCATTTGCGCAAACTCGCGCTGCTTGCGCTCGGCACGCTCGGGCGCAGCCACGCGCAACAGATATACAGAGCCGTCACGCGTGACCGCTCTGTATTTTTTATCGCCCGACCATCCCTTGTCGATCGGGGTTTTGGATGTGATTGCGGAATATATGTCAGTCATGAATGCGTCTCCCAACTTTCAAAAGCAAAACGGATTTGCTACGTTCTTTGAGCCAAAAACCTTTACAGCCATTCGATACATCGCTTTTGCGTGAATACGGTCGTGCCAAACAAAACGGCGCAGAACCTTGCGCAATGACCAAATTTCTCCGTAGCTGCCTTCAATCACGGCATTTTGCAGGAAATCGGGCTTTGCTTCAAGTGCTTCAAATCCACGCTTGCGGCATTCGTATATATTGCCGCAGTTATCGGCATCAACCTCGATCTCCGCAAAATAATATTCGTTTACGCTTTTAGTATGCTCGTACATTTCATCTGCAGAGCGCGGAACTTGGCCATAAAAAGTCTTGCGTTCAGGTGCAGCGGTAGCACTCTTGTCGGGGATAGACTCGTACAAGGAAAGAAAATCCTTTGCCGACTTTAATGCAAGCGCCTTGAGCTGCTCATATTCTTCGGTCGTCAGCGGTGCTTTTTCACTTTCAAAAAGCACGTCGGAATCTGCATCCTTGATGGCAAGATCGGAGCCTTTTTCTTGGGCGATCACAACTTCTATGTGATCGGAGGTCTCCGCGCCTAACCATTTGAGATAGGAAACGATCTCCTCCGGCATCTTTGCCTTTGCTGTTTCAAGGCTTTCGCCGCGAGTATATGCACCGATAAAACCTGTTGCATATAGCAAAGTATCGTCACCGTTATGTTCCCATACACAGTTTACAGTCATATCGGTTTATCCTCCTACCAGTGTTTGTAATAGAATGTTACATTTGCCAAAACTCAATATCGTTATAAACGAAATCAGCTTTTTTCTTCTCGGAAAAGTTTTCAATCGGATAGCCTTGTGGAATCAATTCAATATATCTTGAAGTTTCTGTACGTCCATCAACACCCTCTTTATTCAAGGTGCAACGAGCAAAACGGAAAGTATTTTTTATCATATAGTTCCTATGATACGCTTTAGCAAATCCCGTTCCATTATAATCTGCCGTCCGGTTCTCAAAAATTGGCTCATCAGCCAACAAAAGCTCTCTTAAATGTGAAAGCGACACATAATTTCCTTCCTTGTCTTTTAGATACAAACGCCATGTGGGATCAAGCATAATTCGCTTTCCGGACGGCAAAAGACAATCTACTACAACATGACAATCCTCAAACGGATCTTCATATGGCAAGCAAGTAATATGCTGTGCTTTGATTCCGTTCAAACGAAGAAGTGCAGATAAAAGGATAGCCAGACCTCGACAGTTGGATTTATTATCGTTTCTTTCACAAAACTCAATTAGATCGTTTATACTCCTCCCGGAGCCTAAACCACCAGAGCCGTTATGACCAAAATGATCGCATACAAAATCAAGCAAACGGAAAACGATCTCGTCGTTAGTGTTATCCAATCCGTTTATGTATTTAGAATAGTTGTATTTTTTCAATATTTGAGGAATGTCTCCACCCAAAACAAATTCATTGCCGCAACCATATTCTTTACTTCGGTCGTATTCAGCGTATTGCTTCAGAATCTCTAATCTTGTTTTATCGGTGTTCGGGACATATATTTCTGTCGGCACATATTTGTATGGCGCATCTTCCGGCGTATTATCAAGTTTCATATACTTTATGGGCGTTGTTTTTCCGTGCTGAGTATAAAAACCTTCGAGTTCTCCGTTGGCATATTGAACATGATATACCATGCGATAGTATTCGTCATTGATTTCATAACATAAATACCCGTCTTTTTCGTAAACGCAGTTTGGCTCAAAATTGTAATATCCGCTTGACGAAAACGACATTTTCATGCGAAGCGGCATTTCGTCAAATATATTTATGGTTTCGCCCATATCTTTTTTATACCATTTTCCGATCAATCGTTTGTCCATGTCAATTTTCCCACTTTCTCTCAAAGATCATCCTCAATTCCGTGTTAGGTGTACCGAGCTTGATTTCCTGCTCTGTGCCATCAAAACGGAAACCGTATCTCTCGTAATAATTAATAGCTCTTTCGTTGCCTTTCAATATCCACACGGCAATATGCTTGTAGTATAGAAAACTTCTCAAAAGCGGCGTTCATCGGTGGATGATGCATTGTAGCTCTTTCCTGACGCTTTCTTCTGCCATGCTGCTTATTCCTTCCACAAGGTCACAGCGGGCAAAAGATCACCGCCGCCGAAGGAATGCCATGCAACCACTCTCTCCTGCTCGGGGATGTAGAGCAGCATTTGCCCGAACGCGCCGCCCTTGCCGTATGCCTTGCCCGAGCAGATATTGTGGAACTCGTAGCTGCGCTTACGCGTGATCTCGCACCATTCCTCGGAAAGGATACGCTTGCCCTGCCAAACACCGCCGCGCAGATACAGCTCGCCCAGCTTTGCCATATCCTCGGTGTAGATATAAAGTCCGGTTGCGCCGATGGGATATCCCTTTGGGCATTTGCTCCAGGCCATTTCGCGGAAGCCGAGCGGATAAAACAGGCGCGTCCACAGAAAATCGTCCACCTTTTCCCCGCTCTTTTTGCTGACCACGCGCGAGAGCAGATAAAAGGCTGCATCGCTGTACGCCCACTTTTCACCCGGCACAAAATCCAGCTTGGTTTTGAACAAATAGGTCAGATAGTCGTCGGTGCCAAGCTTGCTTGCATCGATCGCGTCGATGTCAAGATATCCGAGCGGAAAGCCGCAGGTGTGCGTCATGGCATGATGCACGGTCATGTTCTGCCATTTCTCGTCCATGCCCTCGGGCAGCTCGTCCGCAAAAATGTCCACGATCCTTTCGTTTACGTCGATCAGTCCTTGATCGTACAACATGCCAATAGCGGTGACCACAAAGGACTTGGCCACCGAATAGCTGTTTTGACAGGCGTTGCCCGGATTCAGGGTAACGGTCTCAATATTGCCCTTGTGTATTTCGGTAATCTTATAAAACGTGCCGCCTGCCTTTTGCGCGGCCTCGGTCAGGTATTCCAGATATTTACTCATACAGACTCCTTTCATTGTTGCGTTGCGCGATATGTGTCTTGTTTTATTCACCTCTATTATAGCAGTTTGCATACCTTGGATGCAAGTGTTTTTTGCAAATTTACTAAAATTTAATTCCATTCACACCTTTTATTGACATAGCTTTCAAAATCGTGTATAATAGGTGTATAAATTTGCCGGAGGTAGCGATATGAAAAAACGCTTTTTTTCTTTGCTTTTGGTTTGTGCCTTGCTTGTTGGCTGTGCAGTCATGCTGGCTTACGGCGAGCCCGAATATGAAGCAATTCCCTCTCACATTTATGATTTTTCCAAGCCCGAGATCACGCTGAACTTTGTTGGCGCGGGCAATTTGGATTATACGATCCACGCGGGCGAGTATGCAACCTTTACCGCAACCGCAAACGATCCTGCCCTGAACCTGGATTATCCGCATATCCATACAAGCGAGGCGGCATATATGCGCATTGAATACCGCACTACCGCCAAGCATATGGGTGAGATGTATGTCGCGCGTGACGACGGTGTTTCCTTTTCGCAGGATCCCGCATCCCATCTGGAATGGAACTGGAACGCGGACGGAGAGTGGCACACGCTGATCGTCCGCTGTGACGGCTGGGCAGACCTTGAGAACGTCTACTTCACGCAATTCCGCATAGATCCGCTGCACTCCCATGCCGGTGTTCAGGCAGGCGAATCGATCGATATCCGTTATATTGCGCTCTTTGGCTCTGAGGAAAAGGCGCAGGCCTTTGATATCGCTGCTTATCACGAATATGAGCAAAAGCTGGAACAGGAAAAGCAGGAGCAAAGCACGCTGCCCAAGACCGAATGGCCCGATCCTGAATTTGTGGATCAAACGCCCGGTGCGGACGACAACTACGCAGGCACGCTGAAAATCACCTATTCCGAGGACGGAAAGTACGCGACCATTTCCTACGGTCAGGGTGAGAATGCGGTTTCCTATACCGTTCCCAACAACGACATCAACCTTTTTGGCGGCTACGCAGGCACGGACGATCTGGACAGATCGCTGTTTGATGCGTCCGAGGTCGGTGTGGTGACCGAGGATCACGACGTTGGTATCTTCTACTTCCTGTGGCACGGTGAGCATGGCGATCCCGGTGTGAATAACATGCAGCAGATCATTGACCAGTCGGGTGAGGCCGCGGGGGATCTGAACAATCCGCTGTGGGGTGACGTACACGAATGGCACTGGTGGGGTGAGCCGCTTTACGGCTACTACTACATTGAGGATGAATACGTCATGCGCAAGCACGTAGAGCTTCTGATCAATGCGGGCATTGATTTCCTTTACTTTGACACCACCAATCTTGCAACCTATTCCGAAAATGCACTCAAGCTGATGAAGATCCTGCACGAGTTCAACGAACAGGGCTTTGACGCTCCCGAGGTCGTTTTCTATACCAACACAGACGCCGTGATTCGCGTCAAGCAGATTTATGAAGCCATTTATGAGCCCGGACATTACCCCGACACGTGGTATATGCTGGACGGCAAGCCCGTGATCGTAACCCCCTACGAGGCAAATGTCAACGATTTCTTTACTGTCAAGCTCAATCAATGGCCGACGGAGGATCCCAAGGAAAACGGCTGGCCTTGGATGGACTTTGAATGGCCGCAGCGTATCTACAACGATGCAAACGGCAATCCCAGCGTTATCAACGTTTCCATCGCACAGCACAGCGGCACCGCTTGCTTCTCCGACTCTGCTCTTTACGGTGACAAGACCAACCTTGGTCGATCCTTTACAGGTGAGCGAAGCAATGCAAAAACGCGCAACGATTACTTCAAGGAACTCAAAAAGGATCCCAACCTTTACGTGCAAGGCTTGAACTTCCAGGCACAATGGGACAGAGCCATCCAGGCAGACGTTCCCTTTATCCTGGTAACCGGCTGGAACGAATGGATCGCACAAAGACAGGATTACCCGGACAAGATCGGCTTTGTGGACTGCGCAAGTGCAGAGTTCTCCCGTGATGCCGAAATGATGAAGGGCGGATATTTCGACAACTACTACATGCAGCTGGCATATAATATTCAGCGCATGAAGGGTACGGCTCCTGTAATCGTGCAGGACGCGCGCAACGCAGTCAACGTCACTGGCAGCTTTGATATCTGGGATAAGGTGATCGTCAGTTACACAGACCCCAAAGACGATATGCTTGACCGCGATGCTTACGGCTTTGGCAGAGTCAAGTACACCAACACCACGGGCAGAAACGATATCGTTTCCTCCAAGGTAACGGCTGATACCAAAAACGTTTACTTCTACGTGGAAACCAAGGATTACGTCACCATGTACGACAACGATTCCACATGGATGCAGCTGTTCCTCTCCACCGGCGGCGAGGGCTGGTACGGTTATGACTACATCATCAACTACAGCGCAAAGGACGAATTCACCACCACAGTTGCTCGCTACAACGGCAAGGACGGTGCTTACTCCTACGAGGTGATCGGCGAGGTCAGCTACCGCGCAAAGGAAAACAAGATGATGATCGCAGTTCCCCTTGAAATGCTTGGCATTACCAATCCCAACGGCATCAAGTTCGATTTCAAGTGGGCAGACAGCGACAGCAAGATCACGACCATGGAGCAATTCTACACCGACGGTGATGCAGCTCCTCTGGGCAGACTCAATTACACCTATCAGAACTGCATCGATCCCGAAAAGGCAGAGCCTTACGCACCGGGTGAGCAGACCTCCGAGCCTGCAGGCGACGAGATCACGACCGCCATCGACGAGGTCAAGCCCGGCGGATGTAAATCGGTTGCTTGCAGCGCAATCATTCTGATCAGCTTTGCGGCAGTTCCCTGCATTGTTTTTAAAAAGAGAAGACAATAAGAATAAAAATTAAGACCGAGCTCAAATGAGTTCGGTCTTAATTTTTTGCTCATGCGGACCGTCGAGGACGTCGGTCCTTACAAACATTAAAGAATTGCTAAAATTTCTTGTGCATTGGTATCCGGCTTGGCCTTGGGCATGACGTGGGTGACAATGCCCTGCTCGTCGATGATAAAGGTGCAACGCACGACGCCCATGCTGACCTTGCCGTACAGCTTTTTCTCTGCCCATGCACCATAGGATTCGATGGCGACACGTTCGGGATCAGACAGGAGAATAAACGGAAGGCTATACTTCTCGGCAAATTTGACGTGCGAGGCAACGCTGTCCTTGCTGATACCGATGACCACAACGTCCTTTTGCTTGAACTGCTCGTACGCGCCTGCAAACGCGCAGGCCTGGCGGGTGCATCCCGGGGTATTATCCTTTGGATAGAAATACACGACCACCTTTTTGCCAAGGAAGTCGGAGAGAGATACAGGATTACCGTTTTGATCGTTCAATGTAAAATCCGGGGCTTTTTGTCCTGCTGTGAGCATATATTTTTTCTCCTATTCTTGTTACTTCTCTTCGACCTGCTTGCCGCAGATGTGCTCGGGCGTGAGCCGCAGCAGCAGCGTTCCCTTTGCAAGGCGGCCAAGCTCATGCTCAATAAAAGCGTCGTCCTTGGTGAACTGCTTACTCAGCGCGCGGCAGATCGGCACGATCTGCTCCTCGTCGCGGATCATTTCCACGCGTCCGAATACCACCACGCTGCGCACCAAAAGCGCCCAATCGTTCGGGATGGGCTTGCCCGGCTCGGTCACGCAAAAGCAGACCTTATCAGATCTTTCCAGAGATTCGGTACGGTGGCTGCTTGTTCTTCTGCCGGTATGGAAGTAAAGACAGCCGTCATCGGGATTATAATAATAGTTAATGGGCGCGGCGTAAGGATAGCCGTCGTCTCCGTTGACGCTCAGCACTCCGCGCTTTTGCTTGCGCAATATTTTGATGCAGTCTTCTCTTGTCAACTGCTTGCTTTGTCTGACCATTTCACGAAACATAAAATTACTCCTTGTCTGATATGTTCTACTGTGTATAGTATAACACATCCTCTGCTGTTTCGTCAAGTTATATTGACACGTTTTTCCGAATGTGGTATAATATTCAAAACATTTCTATAAAGGACGGTATCATCATGCAATACAGAAAACTCGGAAACACGGGACTATACGTCAGCGAGATCGGTGTTGGCGGCGAATGGTTGGAGCGACATAATGCCGAGAAGGTCAAGGCAGTCATGGATGCCTGCTACGCACAGGGCATCAACATCGTGGATTGCTTCATGTCCGAGCCCAATGTAAGAACCAATATCGGTAACGCGATCAAAGAAAACCGCGACAAATGGATCGTACAGGGACACGTAGGCTCTGCATGGAGAGACGGCCAGTACGTGCGCACGCGTGACATGGATGAGGTCAAGGCCGCGTTTGCAGATCTGCTTGCAAGATTTCAGACAGATTACATCGATCTTGGCATGATCCATTTCGTGGATAAGCTGGACGACTGGAACACCGTGCTGGAGTGCGGTTTTATGGACTATATGATCGAGCTGAAAAAGAATGGCGCGATCAGACATATCGGACTTAGCACGCATAACACCAATATCGCGCGTCTTGCCGTGGAGCATGGAGCCGTGGAGGTCATTCTCTTCTCGCTCAATCCCGCATACGACCTGTTACCGCCTACCGAGAACATCGACGATTTCTTCGTGGACGAATACGATGCAAAATTTGCAGGTATTGATCCCGAGCGTGCCGATCTTTATAAGCTTTGCGAGCAAAAGGGCGTGGCCATCACGGTCATGAAGGGACTTGGCGGCGGCAGACTGCTGGACGCAAAGCGTTCGCCCTTTGGCGTGGCGCTCACACCCGTGCAATGCCTGCATTATGCCCTGACAAGACCTGCCGTGGCAAGCGTGCTGATCGGCTTTGATAACGTAGATCAGATCCCCGCATCGCTGGCGTATGAGAGTGCGAGTGAGGACGAGAAGGACTACGCCACCGTGCTTGCAAACGCCCCCAGACACGCGTACAGTGGCCAATGCACCTATTGCGGACATTGCAAGCCCTGCCCTGTCAATATTGATATTGCCATGGTCAACAAGCTCTATGACCTTGCCACCATGCAAGAGAGCGTTCCCGCATCGGTCAAGGAGCATTACCTGGGCCTTGACGCTCACGCAGACGATTGCCTTGCATGCGGTGCATGTGAATCCAGATGCCCCTTCGACGTGCCGGTCATTGAGAAAATGAAAACCACGGCGGAGTTGTTTAAGTAATTTCAAGTCAATCTCATGAAAGTTTTTGCGTCGCTTTTTTCAAAAAGCGACCGGGGTGCGGGGCGGCGCCCCGCAAAACGCCGTTCTTTAATTTGCGAAGCAAATATGTGCTTCTTTCTTGCGGCTACATAGCCAAGAAAAAGAACGGAGAAAGATTTCTCACAGAACATCCCAACAGCCGATAAAATCAGGGAGACACCACGTGGGTGTCTCCCTTCTCTTTTACTGCTTCCAGCTCTCGATATTGACCTGTGCATCAGGCATTGTGGGCGCAAGCAGACTGTCGTACAGATCAGCTCCGATATATTCCCTTGCCTCGTCTACCCACCTCTGCCACTCGTCGGTGCCCAAGGCGCGCATGGCATGGCAGATCTTTTTGTATTCACCTGGGTTGATAAGCAGATGCATATCGTCCGCATAGCCCTTTTCATAACGCAAGCCAAGGTGCAGCTCACTTTCGTCACCAAGGGGCATGTCGGCATAGCGGTTGATCAAAAACCACGTGATATTCGGGCATTTCCGGAGCTTTTCCATGAGCAACACAAACGCATACGCACCCTTGTTTTCGGACTCGGGATCATTATAATCGGTATGGAATCCCTGCTCATCGCACACAACCGTTCGCACCTTTCCGCGGTACAAAAACTCGGGCAGCTCGACCAGAGCCTGCAGCATTTCCAGATTTTTCATGGTAATGCGCGGCGTGTTCCAATCGTAGGTGGCCGTGGTGTCGTTGTAGAAATCCGGCTTGGTGAGATTTTCGGGGTACGGATGCGCCGCAATGCCCCAGTCAAAGTCACCGTCACGCTTACAGTATTCGGCAAGATATGCCAGCACCGAGCGGCCGTGATACATATGCTGCGCGTCATCCTTGAGCGCGGTAGCAAAATAGTGGTCAAGTGAAATATTAACGCGCGAATTTGCGTTGTACTTGCGCGCGATCAGGTGCGCAAGACGCAAAGATACGACGTATTCCTCCATGAAATCCGCACAATCGATCGCACCCATGTTATGCCAGACGTCCTGTGCGTTGATCTCGTTACCGATATCCATGACATCGCTGCAGTAAAGCGGGCTTGCTTTGTCCATATAACGCGCGCACATAAAGTCAATAAACGCGCAGTACATCCAAAAGCCCTCCTCGGTGCGCAGGTTGAAGGCACTCATCTGCTCCGAAAATCCTGTCGCCTCGTAGCCGGGGTGTCCGATAATCTTGGTCAGCGCGTCGTCAGAGCCCTTAAGTCTGTAAGAAAAGCGATTGATGGCACGGATCAGGCAAGGAATTCCCCGATCAATACAGGGCTGCATGAGCCTGTCGTACAGATCCATGGTGGTCTTGTCAAAATAATAGGTCTTGCCGCAAAAGACGTGCGGAATGTCGTTCTCGCCGGGTGTGAGCGTCTGGATCCAGGGGCTGTTGATCTCGGTCATCATGCAACCCATGCCAAGATAATCAATATCCTCGGGGATAGAGGTCACCCACGTACCGACCGGACGCGATACCTCGAAGGGTGCGGGCGCAGATGCCGAGCAATCCTCGGTCATATCGGTCACGCAGCGCACGCCTTCCACGCATTTGCCATCCACATCCACCTCAAATCGGCAAAGCAGCAGGTCAACGTCTCCTGCATAGCGGTCAAAGATCACGCGATCCTTCTGTTTCTTATCGGTCACCTGCACGATCTTACCGTGGTGCTTGCGGCGCGCGTCGCCCGTGACCAGCGGCAATCTTGCCTGCGCGTATACGTGTGTCAGGATAGGCAGCTCGGGGATCACAACCTCGATCTGCGTGGGCGTTGCAATAATTTGCGTTACTTTCATATCAGTCCACCACCTTGACAAGCTCTTGTATGTCCTTGCGCTTTTTCGTGCGCAGCTTATCGTCCGCCTTTGCATATCCGAGAGAGATCACAAGGCGCACCTTTTCTTCAATGCCGCATATCTTACGCAGCTCCTTGTCGTCCAACCAGCCGAGAATGCAGATGGAAAGCCCCTGCGCGGTGGCCTCGGCAGTCAGATACGCAGTCATGATGCCGATATCGATAGAACGGTAGTCGTTGTCCTTGACCTTTGCGCCAAGTGCGGCGGTTGCGTTATAGGAGGCCTCGGAAATGACCAGCATGACCGGGCAATCGGTGGCAAACTTGTTCATGCCCATGCCCTGCACCGCCTTTGCGGCTGCCTTGGCTGCCTCACCGCGGCAAACCGTGATATGATAGGGCTGCGCGTTGCAGGCCGAGGGAGCAAGACGCGCAGACGCTAAAACAGCGTCCAGCTTTTCCTGCTCTACTTCTCTGCCCGCATCATAACTGCGGCAGGACTGACGGGTTTGTGCAATTTCAGTAAAATTCATGTGTGTTCTCCTGTTTTTGTTTTGATGAGCATATAAACATACCGTATTCCTTTGGCACGTACAATACACCGTTGACGGTATGCTTTAATAATTGTGCCTTGATCTCATTCTCGGACAATCCATCCAACGACATGATGCTTGAAAACGAACAAATATATTTTACCATGTCGTCAATATCGGTCACGGCCAATGAATCCATATATTCCAATTCTTCTACGTGGGCAAAGACCTTGTTTAACACGTTCCGACCGTTTTGCATCGTGAATGCTTTATTAGTCTCATCCTTGACACCGTATGCAGAAAACACCTTGGTCAGATAATGCATGATGCCGTGTTCCCCGTACGTCGCGCAGTAAAAGCAGCCACCCTTCTTGAGCACACGATGCACCTCGGACAATGCTTGATCAATATTGGGAACGTGGTACAACATCATGTTGGCGATCACAATATCAAAGGTTTCGTTCTCATATGGAATACTCTGCGCGTCCACGATTCCATAGGACACGTTGCTATGATTCCCTATATTGCTTTGGGCAGTAGCCAGCATGCCTGCGGACAGATCGGTCAGCACCAGTTCAGTGCATTTTTCTATCAAATCATCTCTGCCCTGCCACATGCTGCCGGTACCGCAGCCCAATTCCAATACTCGATAGCCGGGCTCTATCTGATAATTTGAAACGATCCAATTTCCAAAACCTTGTTTGTTGGTCGAATACCGATCATGGATGGAGATTCTGATATTCAGGTTGCTTGCGTTGGCATACTGTTGTTTGACAACAGATGCGTCATTCATTCTTTCCATAATACCCTCCATGTTGACAGTCATAGACACCACCGCTTCTGCGTCATAAACCCTTTCTATTCGCATTCTCCCCCCGATGCTTTGCGCAAGGCAGCACCCGATATCCCCTCCCGGAGGGGGGATAATACGCGCTGCCCTGTGCCAAGCGCAGGGGGAAGAACGTAAAAGCAACCGGTTTTTGTGCGCTACATCACAGTTTCAAAGTATCCAGCAGCCCCTCGCAGCCGGCAAGGACGTCGGCGTAGGTCACGTCAAAGCGGCGAGTGTACCACGGATCGGCCACGTCGCCGCCACGATCGGTATAGTCCATGAGCTTGCGGATCTTTCCCTGCGGATCACCGCCCAGCATGCGGTGCATATTGCGGATATTGGCACTGTCCATACCAATAAAGAGGTCGTATTTGTCGTAATCGGCACGTGTCAGCTGCACGGCACGCTTGCCCTCGCAAGAAATTCCGTGCTTTGCAAGCTCGGCCTTGGCAGGCGGATACACGGGATTGCCCACACCGCCCCAGATCTCCTCAGTGCTGGTGGCACTTGACGCAATATAGAATTGATCGGCCATTCCCCGCTCCGACACCATCTTTTTTAGCACAAATTCGGCCATGGGGCTGCGGCAGATATTGCCGTGGCAGACGAACATAATGCGTATCATGGGATCACCTCCGGGACGTTTTCTTTATTATAGCATAAGAAACAGGTTTTTGCAACAATAACAAATCATTACAGTATGTTTTTTGCTCAAAAGGCATAGATAACTATCCCCCATCGCACATTTTTGTCTGTCATCCTCGAGCGAAGCGAAGGATCTTGACAAAAATGTGCTACGAAAAAACACACTATGCCCTCGCAAGATCCTTCGCTTCCCTCGAGGATGACACCCCTGCCAAGCAGTG
>JAZUSJ010000147.1:0-4704 GCA_045606685.1 Eubacteriales bacterium | reverse complement strand
ACATGGCTACGATCCGACTTGGACGACATGCTGAAGGGTGCGCAAAAAAGAATGTACGTAGTCAAGCTGGGGGAGGATTCCATGTTCGAGGAGGCGTATTTCGTGCTAAAGCGCGAGCAGGCCAACGCGCAGGGCAGCGATATGGTCGGAGAGGCGACAAAAATCATCCGTCAGAGCATGGGACAGGCGGAAACGACCGAGCAGAAGAAAAAACGGTGGCCGCAGGCGGTGGCCTGCTTTGCTTTGGGGGCTTTGAGCGGAGCGGGTATTGCGCTGGCATTCTGTCTGCTTTTGTAAGCTTTTGCGCCCCTGTTGACAATTCGGAAAATGTGTGGTATAATCAATACAACTTACGTGACCGTTTTTGAAATGAGATTCATTTCTGCAAATACAAATTGAAAAAAAGAGCTCTTTGGCTCAAACGGGGGACGTTATACCGTTTGAGAAAGGGCTCGGCTTTTGTGCGCAAAAAAGAAAGGAGATCCGCGCGCACACGGAGAAATATATGGCAAAACAAACCAACCGAAATGCCGGCGGTGCCGGAAAAAAGCAATCGGCAAGAAAAAAGGGCGAGAGCAAGAGCATCAGCGAAAAGATCATCAACGATGCTCTTGATGAGATCTATGCAAGCGTTGAAGCCGAGCAGAAAAAGAAGCCTGTGCAAAAGACACCCGCGCAAAAGACACCAAAGCCCAAGGACGCAAAGCCAAAGGACGCAAAGCCAAAGGATGCAGAGCCTGTGAAGCGTACGAAAAGGACGGATGCTTCCGCGTCCGCAGCCGCCGCAGCGGAAAAAGAGCCTGTCAAAAAGGCGAAAACGCCCAAGGCACCCCAAGCAGCTGCCAAGCAGCCCGAGATGATCGGGCAGGAAGCGGCACCCGCGCCCAAAAAGACCTCGGAGCGTAAAACGCACGTGCGCACGGGCAGACGCAAGTCCGAGGCCGTGCAAAAGGCACAGACGGCCGCTGCCGTGCAAAGAAACCCCGACAGCCGCTTGCGCATCATTCCCTTGGGCGGATTGAACGAGGTCGGCAAGAATATGACGCTGTTTGAGTGTGACGACGAAATACTGATCGTAGATTGCGGCATCGGCTTCCCGGATGAGGATATGCCCGGCATTGACCTGGTCATTCCGGATATGTCGTATCTCGAGAACAACAGGGAGAAGATCAAGGGCGTGGTGCTGACGCACGGACACGAGGACCATATCGGTGCAGTTCCGTATTTTCTGCGCAGCTTTAACGTCCCCGTATACGGTACCAGGCTGACGCTCGGTATTCTCAAAAATAAACTGGAGGAATTCAAGCTGCCCTGGCAGGCAGATCTGCGCTGCGTACAGGCAGGGGACAGCGTCTCGCTTGGCAAGAGCTTTGCCGTGGAATTCATCCGCGTCAACCACTCGATCGCGGACGCCTGTGCGCTTGCCATCAGCACGCCTGTCGGCCTTGTGGTGCATACGGGTGACTTCAAGCTGGATCTGACGCCCATTGAGGGCGAGGTCATGAACCTGACGCGCCTTGGCGAGCTTGGCAAGCAGGGCGTTTTGCTGCTCATGTGCGAATCCACCAATGCAGAGCGTCCGGGATACACCCCCTCCGAGAAAAAGGTGGGCGAGTCGCTGGAGTATATCTTCTCGGTCAATCAGAATAAGAGGATCGTGATCGCAACCTTCTCGTCCAACGTGCATCGCGTGCAACAGATCATCGATACAAGCGTGCGCCACGGCAGACGCGTGGCCATCACGGGGCGCAGTATGCTCAACATTGTCAGCGCGGCAAGAGAGCTGGGATACATGCACGTGCCGGACGGCGTGATCGTGGAGCTGCAGGATATCAAGAGGTATAAGCCCGAGGAGCTGACGCTGATCACAACGGGCAGTCAGGGCGAGCCTATGTCTGCGCTTTACCGCATGGCGTTCGGTGAGCATAATCAGGTTACGCTGGGGCCGCAGGATCTGGTGGTACTGTCCGCAAGCGCGATCCCGGGCAACGAAAGTCTGATCAACCGCATCGTCAACGAGATCTCCAAGATGGGCGTCAAGGTGCTGCACGACTCTGTCGTGGAGGTACACGTATCGGGACACGCCTGCCAGGAGGAGATCAAGCTGATGCAGGCTCTGACAAGACCGACATTCTTTATGCCCATCCACGGCGAATACAAGCACATGGCTGCCAACGGCGAGCTGGCAAGAAGCATGGGCGTGCCTGCCGATCATATTTTCATTTCGGATATCGGCAAGGTGCTGGAGCTTTCGGAAAGCAGCGCGAAATTCGTGGGTACCGTACCCTCGGGCAAGGTGCTGGTGGACGGCTCGGGCGTGGGTGACGTGGGCAACATCGTGCTGCGCGACCGCAAGCATCTCTCACAGGACGGCCTGATTGTGGTGGTGGCCACGGTGGATATGCACGCAAGATACGTGCTGTCAGGCCCCGATATCGTATCGCGCGGATTTGTGTACGTGCGTGAATCCGAGGATCTGATGGAGCAGATGCGGCAGATCGCGGCCGAGGCCATGGATAAGAGTCTGTCGGGCAGAGATGCGGATTTCTACGCGATCAAGAACCGTGTCAAGGATGATCTTGGCAGATTTATCTTCGCAAAAACCAAGCGCAGACCTATGATCCTGCCCGTCATCATGCACGTTTGATGCAGGATTTGGCAAAATTCATGAAAAAAACAAAAAAATTAAGTATTTGTTTACAAATCGATTATATTTGTACACCATTCATGCGCTATAATAGTGCGTGACTGTTTGGATGGGGGAGTTATGTCCGTATATCGGACATCGCCCCTGCCTGTAACATAATCAAAAAATACAACATAGAGGTGAACCCTGACATGGGAAAAGGAAACAGAAGCAGAATTGAAAGAGCCATGGCGAGTTCTGCAAACGAAAACAAGAACGTCAAGGCCAACAAGCAAAAGAAGGTATCCGGTACGGGTATCTTTGTAAGCATCGCGGCAATTCTGGTCGTGGTAACTCTGTTGATCGGTGCGATCGGTTTTATTAACGATACCGGCTTGATCGCTCGTTCTAAGACTGCCGTCGAGACCGACAATTACCGTGTAACCGGTACCATGATGAATTATTTCTTCATGACGCAGTTCAACAACTACTACCAGTACTACTATCAGCTGTACAGCGCTTACCAGAATACTGGCCTGTACGATAGCGTGTACGATCTGATGGGCATTGATCCCAACAAGTCCTTCAAGGATCAGAACATGCCTGCTGCCGAGGGCGCAGAGCCTGTTACCGTGTTTGATTACTACATGAGCCTGACCGAGGACTACGTAACCAACATCCTGACCTATTGCGAATTCGCAAACAAGGAAGGCATTGCGCTGACCGATGAGGATTATGAAGAGATCGACCACTCCATCGAGCATATGAAGGAAAGCTATGAGAGCAACAAGGCTCTGTACGAGCAGTTCGGCATGGCTTACTATAACTCCTTCTCCGCTTACCTGTCCGCATCCTACGGTACGGGCGTAAAGGTAAAGGATATCCGTGAGTGCATGGAACTGACCACCCTTGCTTCCAAGTTTGCTGAAAAGCTGACCGAGGACAAGGAGGCTGAGATTTTGTCCGACGAAACCCGCGAGGCGATCGAGCAGTACGTAAAGGATAACCCTGCAAACTTCCTGATGGCTGATTATCACAGCTACCAGTTCTCCGTAACCTCCAAGGATTACGAGAACGATGCTGATTACGAGGCTGCAAAGGCAGAGATCCTTGAAAAGGCAAAGAAGCTGGCTGAAGCAGAGAACAAGGATGCTTACAAGGCAGCCGTTCTGGAGCTGCTCAAGGAGTCTGAGCTCAAGGCTTACCGTGCAAAGAACTGGGATTCCTTCTTAAAGGAAAACGACAACGACGAGACCAGAGCTGAAGAGGCTATGCTCAAGAAGTTCAACGAAACCCAGTGGACCGAATCTATGCAGACCACCAAGTTTGATGCAACCAAGACCACCGGCTACAAGTATCCCACGACTCTGACCGATCTGAGCAAGTGGATCTTCGGTTACGATGCAGGCGAGCACACCGATGAGTGCGATCACGAGGGTGAGCATGAAAAGGATCAGGAGCCTGCAAAGAAGGGTGACATCACCTACTTTGAGAACACCACCGAGAAGGAAGAGACCATCAAGACCGAGTCTACCAACACCACCGCTGCAGAGACCACTGCTGCTCCCAAGAGCGCAGAGACTACCACCGGTGAGCAGACCACCGCTGCAGGCTCCTCTACCTCTACCTCCAACAAGGTAAAGGTTTACACCTACACCGTAACCGTATACCTGCTGGAAACCGAGACCTACCGCAACACCGAGGGTACCAAGCACTTTGGCTACGCTATGTTTGCTGATAAGGAAGACGCTGAGACCTTCTATGCTGAATTCTCCAAGCAGGAGAACAAGAACATTGACGCTATTGTCGACGTTCTGGATAAGCTGCACGAGGAGATCACCGTATCCGACTACAAGGTTGCTGAGAACTACGTTCCCGGTACGCTCAAGGAGCAGAATATTTCGGTAGCTGACGAGTGGCTGGAAAAGGCAAAGCCCGGTGAGAACTCCGGTGTCATCGAGGTGGTAAAGACCACTACCTCCACCAAGGACGGCAAGACCGAAAAGAAGGAAACCACCTACTACGCAGTTCTGGTTTACGACCAGGAGGGCTATGAATCCAAGTCGGATCGTAGCCAT
>JAZUSJ010000146.1:0-17020 GCA_045606685.1 Eubacteriales bacterium | reverse complement strand
AATTTATTGCAGATTTTGTAAAGTTCGACTACGAAAACATCCACCCGGGATGTTTTCTCCGCTCAGGATGACACGAGGGGGCGCACTTCTCGGCTCAAGGTGTCAAAAGTGCATCCACCCACAAATCGTTTTTCGCTTATTCCTCAGCCCCATGGGGCTGTTTTTTTATATTTTGATCAATCGTAATCGTATCCGTAGGCCTCGTAGATCTTTCTAAGCTCTTTGATGGTCAGCTTTTCGTTTTTGGTGATCTCCTTGACGATTGAGGGACTCTTGGAGTTGAGTCCGGTCTGAATGATACTTGCACAGGGCAGCGTGGTGTGGAAGAAATGTGAGTAGCCGAAATCGAATACCTTGTGGCGGATGATGATATCGATCATTTCTGCCGACTCGGGGTCACGAGCGGTCTTGGACTTTGCCACCTTATCGTACAGTGTATCGGTCACCATGTAGTAAGAGGAAGAAGCAAGTGCTTCCATCATGTAGCCGGTGACCTTAAGATCCTGCTCGCCAAGACTCTTGGGCACGATGGCAACGCAGGCTGAGCCGTTGACAAAGCTGAGGTATTCCGTCTGCTTTTCATCGTACTTGGGTTGGGGCAGAATGCCGAAATCGTTCTCCATGTCGCGCATATTGACCGCAGCACCCAAATACCCTGCAAAGAAAAGCGCTCTGCCTTGCTTGAAGATATCGCGGGGAGCGGCATCCAGCGTAGTGTTGTTGAGGTATTCGACCACCTTGACGTGGAATGCCTGCTGTGTGATGATCAGCTCGTAGATCTTTTCGTAGATCTCCTGCAGTCTGTCGGTGTTTGCCCGGTAAACGGGCAGGTGATTGTCGTCAAAGGTGAACATGGTGCAGCCCGAGCCGAAATAGAAGTTGTAATCACAGTCGAGCGACCACCCGGTCAGACCGTAAAAGTCCTCGGTGTAGTTGATCTTGCCGTCACCGTTGAGGTCCTTGTTCTGATCCTTGGTCAGCTCCAGCATGTCGTCCAGTGTCCAGGTGCCCTCTCTTGCATCGTTATAGGGGTATTCCCAACCGCGCTCATCAAACAGATTCTTATTGAAAATAATGGTCGCGGAAACCAGCATGGTGCTGGGCAGAAGGTCACCGCAAACTAAGAACATGCTGTCACCGAACATAAATCCGTTCTTACAATCCTGGTCCCACCAGGGCTGATCAAAGTCGACGTAATCCAGGTCAGTCAGCGTGTAAAGGTTGCCGCCAAGAGCCAGGTTAGTGGCAGAGTCCACCATATGATGATAGGCAAGGCCATATTCACCCGCACCCGCGGAAACGTCCATCTTGATGTTCTCGCTCAAGGAGGTGTAATCGGGGTTCTGAATCAGATTGAGTGTCACGCCCAGGTTTTTCTGCAGCGCGTCGTTTCTTCTGTAAACTGCGTCCTCCAAAGGATCGGAGGAATTCTCCTCGGGACCAAGATCGTTTATGTTAGAGCCCAAAATGGTGAATTCGGTACCGTTCAGATCAACCGAAGTGTCAAGCTCTGCACTGATCCAGGTCTCGGCCTCATCTTCGGGCGTTGTGGACTCTTGTTCTTGCGGATGATCAACGCAGCCTGTAAGCAGGGAAAGCAGCATGATTGTGCATAAGGAGTAAATCAGAATACGTTTGAACATTATGAATATGTCCTTTCATTTTTTGCTTTATATAATCAGTATAGCACACAAAATGAGCAGAATCCAATGCATATATGACAAGAAATGAGCAAAATATGACATTTATACGCAAAAACGCCCCATAAATAAAGCTCTTGCCTCGGCAAGAGCTTTCTGCTTATTGCAGTTCAAAGGAATAGATTTTGGCGTGTCCCTTGGTTTTGAAAACAAGGTTGGTCTGGAAGAAGGGCTTTTCGATGGCAGAGATGTCGATCTCATGGAATCTTCTCTCACCGTCGCCCGTAAGCTTGAAGGGAACCTCCGTCCAAGAGCAGGGAGAGCCCTTGCGGTCGGGTGTCGTGGTCTCTCCGTACGTGCGGAAGCCGACAACTCCTTGGATCTCGCCGCCGTCAAATGCAGCGTCCAGCAGGATCTTTTTGCATTCGCCTCTTGATACGTAGATAAAGGGCGAGCAAAGCCATACGTCGGGGGCAATATCGAAATCCAGACAATCCTGGTTGCCAAATCCCTTATCCGTAGTATTGTGATAAGAGAAATTCTGGCGGTCTTGGCTAAAATCAAATCTTCTGTGATCGACCTTTGCGTCAAGCTCCAAAGCGGTCTTGCGAATCGAGGCAAGGTCGCCCACGATCAGCGAGAAATGAAAGGTGTAGACGATATTATGGTCGAGGATTACTTTTGTGGTGGGGCTGACGGTTGCAGTCTGAAAATCCTTGGCACCGCCCACGCCCATGCGCTCCACGCCGCCGGCAAAGCCGCCCACGGCACCGCAGGTGTGGGGATTGTAAACGCCCAGACCGTAATCGTTGTCATCCACAAGGGCAACCCAGCTTTCGGGATAAAGCATGAATTCGGAGGGCCAGCTACGATCGGTATGCTTGTTGACGATATCGGTCAGTCCGCCGCCCGTCCCCGGCTCTTCGCCCACGTAGGAAACGAGGCGGTAGTATTCACCGTTGGTGTAAACGGCGGGAAGCTCCTGCCCGCAGGCAGGGTACTGTGTCTGATCGGAGCGATGATTATTGAGGCGCGCGGTCACGTTGACGGTCTTGCCGTCAAGCGTATACCAAAGCTCAAAGGTGCATTCACCGGGGACGTTATTGAGCGCCCACTGCATGGGGATGCACTTGACGTACAGCGTGTTTCCTTCTACCTTGTGCTCGATCAGCTTTGCGCGGTTAAAGAAGCAATCGCCTGTCTGTATGGGATTCCAACCTGTATGCGTCCAGTGCTTACCCATTTCGGTTCCTTCGGGATGAAAGGGAACGGGGCCGGAATAGAAGGATAGCTGTACCTGTCTGCCCCAGTCAGCGCTGTTGATCAGATTGTTTTTTCCGTGCTCGGCAAGGTAGGTGACCGTGCCGCCAAGCGCCGTATTGATGCCGAACTTGATATACTCGTTTTCAATATAAAAAACGTTGTCGTCCAGTATCTTGTGATCTTCGGCCTGTGCGAGATAATGAGGATTGTTGCCCATGGTGATGCTCCCGTATCAATAATCGCTTGTGCCAACTCCGCCCGAAACGATTGCAATACCGGACGAGGTGCCGATTCTGTCCGCACCCGCTTCGATCATGGCCATGGCAGCCTCGTAGGTCTTGACGCCGCCGGATGCCTTGATTTGCACGCCGGGGGTGATGTTATTCTTCATGATGGTGATAGCCTCCACCGTGGCAGCACCGGGGTTGACGCCCGTGCAGGTCTTGACAAAATGCGCACCTGCGCGGCAAGCGATCTGCGTGGCCAGCGCGATCTCCTCGTCGGTCAGCAGACCTGTTTCAATGATGACCTTGACCGTTTTTCCCTGTGCGGCAGCCACAACTGCGGCAATATCGGCACAAACGTAGTCGGTATCTCTGTCCTTGAGCTTGCCTACGTTGATGACCATGTCAAATTCGTCGCAGCCGTCGCGGTAAGCGGCCTTGGTTTCCTCCACCTTGATGGCGGTGACGTTCTTGCCGAGAGGGAAGCCGATGACCGTACAGGTCATCACGTCGGTGTCCTTCAAGATGCTGTGGGCAAGAGCAACGTCCGCGGGATTGACGCAGACCGATGCGAAATGATGCTCTGCTGCTTCAGCGCAAAGCTTTTGGATATCAGCCTTGGTTGCAAAGGGCTTTAAGTTGGTGTGATCGATATATTTGTTGATGGGTTTCATGGCACTCTCCTTGTTGTTTGATTGAATTTAGTATAGCATATTGTGCATAATCTGTCAAGTTTCATGTTGACAAAAAAGCCGGGATATGGTATGATGAAGGTGCAAGAATAAATATTTGGAGGATTCTATGAAAAGACAGCTTTCCCTGATCCTGGCGCTTCTTCTGGCTTTGTCTGTGCTTGCAGCTACGGTTGCATGTGACAATGGACAAGAGCCCGAACAGACCACCGACATTGCTACGACCGAAGCCCCCACCACCGAAGTGACGACAGATGAGCCCACTTCTGAGCAGACGACCGAGCCCGAAACCGAAACCGAGCCCGAAACCGAAGAGACCACGCAGAATACCGCTGATCAGCCCGTAGAAGGCGCGATCAACATCGCTACTGCCGAGGAACTGATTGCATGGGCCAATACCATTGTGGTTGACGGTACCGACTATTATGACATTGTTGTAAACTTTACAGCAGACATTGACCTTGCAGGCTATAACTGGATTCCTCTGGACGGCGGATATCTGGATTGCGTGACCTTTGAGGGCAATGGCCACACCATCAAGAACATGACCATTGAGGGTACTGACGAGGCAACGCCCGACATTATGCACTCCTTCCCCTATGGCTTTGGCTTTATCCAGAATGCCGAATACGACCTGACCTTCAAGAATCTGAACTTTGACGGTGCAAAGATCACCGCATGGGAAAGACACGTTGGCGTGTTTGTCGGTAACGTATACGGCAACGCATGGCTGACCTTTGAAAACTGCCACGTTTCCAACTTCAATCTTGACGGTTGGACGGATTATACCAATCAGAAGGACACCGGCGGACACAATATCGCATTCCGCGTTGCGGGCTTTGTGGGCGGCGTGTTTGCAGGTACCATGGAGTTTATCGATTGCACGGTCAAGGAAGGCAAGATGTCCGGCTTCCACAACCTGGCAGGCTTTATTGGCTATGATGCAACCGGTGCCGTCAGCGCAGATTGCTTTACCAACTGCCACGTAGAAAACGTTGAGATGACCTTCTCCTACTGCCTGTCTGATGCTTATACCGTAGATATGCCCAGAAAGTTTGTCAGCGTATTCTACAATACCAACACCTGGGTTGATAACATCGATGATTTTGATGGAACAGGCAATACCTTCAAGGGCATTTACTTCATCGATTACACCGATCCCGATGCCGTTTACGAGCCGATCAACTTCCGTAGCTGGACCTACGACGAGTATATTGCAGCTCAGGGCTGATCCATGAGATAGAAAAAAACGAAGGCGTTGTGCTTTGCACAACGCCTTCACCTTTTCGATCCGATCAATGCACGAATTCCTCGTAGATGGCCTGAACGGCAGGGATATACTCATCGTCTGCCACGCCCACGATGATGTTGAGCTCGGAGGAGCCCTGGTCGATCATACGGATATTGATGCCCTTGGATGCCAGCGCGTCAAACACGCGTGCGGCAGTACCCTTGGCCTTGATCATACCGCGCCCCACCACGGCAACCAGTGCCATATCGTCCTCAATGGTGACGCTGTCGGGAGAAACTGTGCGGCAGATGGCCTGCAAAAGTCTTTCTCGCTTGCCCTCCAACGCAGCGGTGGAGGTCACGACCGACATGGTGTCAATACCGGAGGGAAGATGCTCGAACGAAATGCCGTTCTCCTCCAAAATCTCCAGCACCTTGCGGCCAAAGCCGATCTCGGCGTTCATCATATCCTTTTCGATGTTGATGACCGAGAATTCCTTTTTGCCCGCAATACCCGTGATCACGCGCTCGGTGTCGTAATGGGTGGTGGAGGCCACGATCATGGTACCGCGATCCTCGGGGCGATTGGTGTTTCGGATATTGATGGGAATACCTGCCGAGCGAACGGGGAATACCGCGTCCTCATGCAGCACGGTCGCGCCCATGTAGGAAAGCTCACGCAGCTCACGGTAGGTAATGGTGTCAATGGTGCAGGGATCCTTGACGATGCGGGGGTCTGTCATCAGAAAGCCCGAAACGTCGGTCCAGTTTTCGTAAAGCGTCGCGCCTGCTGCGCGGGCAACGATCGAGCCGGTGATGTCCGAGCCGCCGCGCGAGAAGGTCTTGACCGTGCCGTTCGCCGCGCAGCCGTAAAAGCCGGGGATGACGGCATGGCGGTACTGCGCCAGCTCTGCGGAAAGAATGCGGTCGGTCTTTTCCTGGTCAAACGTGCCGTTTTCCTTGAAGAAGATCACGTTCTCGGCATCGATGAAGGGGAATCCGAGGTACTTTGCAAGGATCAGGCCGGAGAGGTATTCACCGCGGCTTGCCACAAAGTCTCTGCCGGGACGGTGCAGCATAGCGTTCTTGATATATTCAAATTCACCGGAAAGGTCAAAATCCAATCCAAGCTCGCGGATGATGCTGTTGTAACGCTCGGTAATATTTTGATAATAAGCGTCCACCTCCTGCATGCTCTTTTTTTCTCTGATCATCTGATAGCAGGTATAGAGCATGTCCGTGACCTTGACGTCATCGGAAAAGCGCTTACCGGGAGCGCTGGGAACAACGTATCTGCGTGCGGGGTCTGCCTTGACGATGGCAGCAACCTTTTTGAAATGCTCGGCATCCGCCAAAGAGGATCCGCCGAATTTCACAACTTTGATAGACATGGGAAAACTCCTGAACGTAAAGAATAAGGGGGCAGACGAAAAGCGTCTGCCCTAATATTATATGTATATTTTGGCACTCTGTCAAGTGCTTGACGCAAGGTTTTTGTCACAGGGGCGCGAAATCTTGCATCATTGGTGTTTTTTGTGTTCAAAAGGCGGCGGTCTGTGGCCCTGAGGCGGCTCGGGCGGCTGTCCCACGGCATCCTGCTCGCTGATATAGCGCTTGGCTTGCGTGGAGAAAAGCTCGTAGTAGCGTCCCTTTTTGTCCATGAGCGTGCGGTGGTCGCCCTCTTCGATCACACGGCCGTATTCCATGACTAAGATCTTGGTGGCAACGGTTGCGCTGGAAAGACGGTGCGAAACGAAGATGGTAGTCTTGTCCGCGCGCAAGCGGTCAAATTGGTTAAAGATCTCCTGCTCGGCCATGGGATCCAGCGAGGCGGTCGGCTCGTCCAGGATCAGCACGTCGCTTTGGCTGTAAAAGGCACGGGCGATGGCAAGCTTTTGCCATTGACCGATTGAAAGCTCGGTTCCGTCCGGCTCAAAATAGCGCATCAGCGCGGTGTCGTAGCCGCGCGGCAGCTTGGAAATATACTCGTCCGCGTTGGACTTTTCGGCAGCCTGGCGGATCTTTTGCGCATTCGCTTCTTGATAGACGTCACCGAAGGCAATGTTTTCGGATACCGAAACGGCATATTTTCCGTAGTCCTGGAAGATGATGCCGAACATCTTGTAAAGATCCTCAACGTCGTATTCGCGCAGATCCTTGCCGTCCAGCAAAATTCTGCCCTCGGTGGGATCGTAAAGGCGAGTCAGAAGCTTGATCAGCGTGGTCTTTCCCGCACCGTTGAGTCCCACCAGCACCAGCGTCTCACCGGGACGGATGGTCACGCAAACGTCATCCAGCACGCGGCGGTCAGAGCCGGGGTAGCAAAAGCTGACGTGATCGAATACGATGGTGTGAGCGCTGCCGTGGTTGACCTTGGCGGGCGCCGGATGCGGGCATTGCTCGCTCGGCTCGGGCAGCACGGGAACGACCGTCTGCTTTTCATGGATGAATGCAATCAGGTTGTCAATAAACAGCGTACCCTCGTAAATGGTGGCCGAGATCGAGATCAGCGCGGCAATACAGGAGCTGACCGACATCAGGGAGGAGGTATAGAGCGAGTAATCACCGATCAGCATCTGTCCCTTGAACACGTAGGACGCGATGACGGCAAAAAAGACGCAATAGACCACGTTTGTCAGCACGTTGACGATCAGCTGGGACAGATTGTCACGGATGACCAGTGAGCGCAGTCCCTTGTAATAGCGGTTGAACGAAACGTTGTAGCGATCTATAAAGGTGTCCCCCAGATGGAATATGCGGATCTCCTTGACCAGATCCTTATTGACCATCAGATCCGAATAATAGTTCATCTGGCGACGCTCCTTGGAGCGGCGGCGGATATATTCGAAATTCTTGCGCCTGTAGTAGAAATTCAGCACGGCCGAGGGGATCGAAAGGGCGGCCATGACGGGGGCTATCCACCACATTTGCGGCACGGTCAGCAAAATCGCGGCATAAGATGCCAAGGAGATGACCGTGCTGATGATCTGAAAGGTGGCCGAAATGATCTGCACGGGGCGATGTCCCGCCTCGCGGTTGGCGTTTTCCAGCTTTTCGTAAAATTCGGGCAGATCAAACGAGGAAAGATCCAATTCCTTGGCCTTTTCCATGATGATCAGCTTGACGCGGCGCACCACCAGCTCACCGCTGATACGGGATACCGCACCGCTGAGCAGCGAGATCACGGTGGTCAGAATGCGCACGGTAAACAAAAGCAGGACGAAAGAGAAGGTCAGGGATGCCATGGTGGCAAGCTGACGGTTGTCCTCAATCAGGGCGGTGATGGCCTGCCATGGCAGCACACGGAAAAAGCCTTCGATCTCACCGCCCGACTGCGCGATCTGATAGGCGCTTTGCAACGCGTTGAGAATGGCGCTTGACAGGTACGCACTTGCAATGGGCAAAAGTCCCTGCAAAAGGGCGATGAAGGACATCAGGAACATGATCCAGGGGGAGGTTTTCCAAACGATGCCGAATATATAGAAAAGTCTGCTGAAAAATCCTGTGAGTAGAGTTTTGAGATAGGCGGGAAGCTCTTTGAGCGAGCGCGGCTTGGGAACGGTCGGCTTTTTGCGATCACCCGGGAACATACCGGGAGGGGGACCCATCATTTTTCTCACTTCCTTTACAATCTGATATCTTATTATACCATTCCGCGCCTTGGTTTGCAAGGAAAAATGCGAAAAAAACGTCAAAGAAACCAAACTTGAACGATTATTTTGTCCGTGAATGTAAATATTTTACGCACGACTTGATTTATGACGAAAAATGCGGTAAAATAAGTATAGTAAATATTCCAAACCGAAAGAGGTACGTATATGAAATACAGCTTTACTCCTGCCGATATCCTGTTGCCCGATTTTACACAGCACGAGGCTTACCTGTGGGCGGTGGTGGCCTGTGATCAGTTCACCAGCGAGCCTGAATACTGGGAGGCTGCAGCACGCAAGGTGGGGCAAGAGCCATCCACCCTGCATATGATCCTGCCCGAGGTATATCTGGAGCAGCAGGAGCAGAGAATTCCCAAGATCAATGCTGCCATGGATCAGTATCTGACCGAGGTACTCAAGGAGCATAAGAATTGTATGATCTATGTGCGCAGACAGCAGTCGGACAGCACGGTAAGACAGGGACTGATGGGACTGATTGACCTGGAGAAATACGATTATCATAAGGGCGCGCAAACGTTGATCCGCGCCACCGAGGGAACCGTGCTTGAGAGAATCCCGCCCCGCGTGCAGGTGCGTCGCGGTGCTTGCCTGGAGCTGCCGCACGTAATGCTGCTGATCGATGATCCCGCGCATACCGTCATGCCCTTGGCCCACAGCCTTTGCGAGCAGCAGCCTGCATATGCCTTCCGCCTGATGCTGGGCGGCGGTGAGATCTGCGGCTTCCGTATTCCCGGTGAGCGTACCGAAAGCATTGCGCAGGCCTTGGATGCCTTGGTGACCGAGGAGCAGATGCAGGCACGCTACGGCAAAGAGGGGCTTGCCCCCCTGCTGTTTGCGGTGGGAGACGGCAATCATTCGCTGGCAACCGCCAAGGCCTGCTACGAGCTGCTCAAGGAGGAGCTGGGCGAGGCGGCACTTTCGCATCCTGCGCGTTATGCGCTTTGCGAGGTGGTCAATCTGCATGATCCCTCCTTGCATTTTGAGCCGATCTATCGCGTAATGTTCGGTGCAGATCCCGAGGACGTGCTGGCAGAGTTCCGCGCCTATGCCGCATCCTTGCAGGGCAGCGCGGCTGCCCAGAGCGTGCTGTGCGTTTGCGGGACACGCGAGGAACAGATCACCGTCGCACATCCCGAAAAGCAGCTGACCGTTGGAACGGTGCAGGATTTTGCGGATCAGTATCTGGCAGCGCATCCCGAGGTGCGCATCGACTATATCCACGGTGAAAAGGCGCTGCGCACGCTGGCAAGCGGTGAGGATGCGATCGGATTTTTGTTTGACGGCATGCATAAGAGCGAGCTGTTTTCCACGGTCATCTTTGACGGTGCGCTGCCCAAAAAGACCTTTTCGATGGGGCATGCCAAGGATAAGAGATATTATCTGGAGGCTCGAAAAATCAAACTTTGAGTAAGGGAGTAGCTATGAAGCTTTTACATTGTGCGGATATCCATCTGGATTCGGTCATGGAATCCAATCTCTCGCCCGAGCAGGCCAAGGAGCGCAAGCGCGAGCTGCTTTCGGGCTTTGCGGATATGATTCGCTACGGTGCGGAGCATGACGTGCGCGGTGTGCTGATCGCGGGCGACCTGTTTGACGGTGCATCCTGTGCCAAGCGTACCAGAGCCTACGTGCTGGATCTGATCAGGCAGCATCCGCAGATCGAGTTTTATTATCTTTCGGGCAATCACGACGAGGGCGAGGTGGGCTTTACCGATACCAAAACACCGCTGCCCGATAACCTGCACGTCTTTGGTGAGGCGTGGCAGGAATATGTGCTGGAGGGCGTCAGCATCTGGGGATGCATCGATCCCTCTACCCAAGAGATTTATGACGCGCTCTCGCCCGATCCTGCGCGCGTCAATATCGCCATGCTGCACGGACAGATTTATGAATCGGATACGCGCTATGATGCGGGTGTCAATCTGCGCGCGTTGGCAGGGCGCGGCCTTGACTATTTGGCACTCGGGCATATCCATTCCTTCCGCATTGACGCGTTGGATGCACGCGGTGTATACTGCTATGCGGGCTGCCCCGAGGGGCGAGGCTTTGACGAGTGCGGCAATAAGGGCTTTGTTATGCTGGACGTTCGCGAGGACGGCAAGATCGACACGCAGTTCGTGTCCTTGGCAAGACGCAGATGCCACGTGTTTTGCGTGGACGTATCGGAGTGCGAAAGCCTGCTTGCCTTGGAGAAGACCGTGCTTGACGCGTGTGCTGCTGCCGCTGCGCAGGATATGGTCAAGGTGGAGCTTGTGGGTTTCGCCTCGCCCGACACCTGCCACGACGCAGGATACGTGACGGGCGTGCTTTCGGATCGCTTTTATTTTGCCAAGGTCTATGACAAGACCAGATTGAGCATCCGTGCCGAGGATTATCAGAACGATATTTCGCTCAAGGGCGAGTTTGTGCGATTGGTGCTTGCTTCGAATCTGGACGAGGAGATCAAAATGCAGGTCATTGAAAAGGGCATTCGCGCGCTTGGCGGTGAGGAGGTGGATGCATCGTGAAGATCCTCCGTCTCTATATTGCGGGCTTTGGAAACCTGCAGGATTTTTCTTATGAGCTGACAGACGGTGTCAACGTCATCACCGCCCCCAACGGTTGGGGCAAAAGCACCTTTGCAGCCTTTTTGCGCAGCATGTTTTACGGGCTGGGCGATACCCGTGCGCGCAGTGTGGCGGAAAATCCGCGCAAGCGTTACGCCCCCTGGACAGGCGGCAGCTTTGGCGGCAATCTGGAATTTGAGGTGGACGGCAAGGGATACCGCATCGAGCGCTTTTTCGGTGCTAAGGAAAGCGAGGATACCTTTGCGCTGTACGCATTGGATACGGGCAAGCTGAGCACGGACTTTGGCGAAAAGATCGGTGAGGAGCTGTTTGGCATCGATGCGGACGGCTTTAGCCGCACGGTATATATGGACGCGTCGGCACATACGCACGGCAAGGTGGATAAAACCGCCAATAACAGCATCAATACCAAGCTCAATCACCTGTTGCAGGCAGAAAACGACCTTGGCAATTACGAGCAGGCCATGGATGCGCTGCTGCGTCGCAAGAGATACTATAAAACAACGGGTGAGCGCGGTGAGATCTATGCGGGTGAGCGCAGATTGCTCGAGCTGCAAAGGCAGATCGAGGTATGCGCCGCGCAAAAGGCACAGGCGCAAGAGCTGGACGCACAGATCGCACGCTTGACGCCTCTGGTGCAAGAAAGTGAGCGGGAAGAACAAAGGCTGCAGCAGGATCTGACACGCGCCGGTAATCAAAAGCAACGCAAAACCGTATTGGAAACCTATAGCCGTATGCTCAGCGAGATCTCGGCAGCCAAGCGCGAGGCAGATGCTCTGCAGGCAGAATTTGCGGGGGAGGTTCCTTTGCTTGCCGAGGCCGAAAAGCATCAAGGGCTGGCAGGGCGGCTGACCGAGCTTTCGGGCAGAGCCCGACAGGTGCAAAGCGATAAGAGCATCAAGGAGGCCATCGCGTCACTGATGCCCACGTTTGCGCAGGGCGTGACACCCGTGTCCGAGATCGATGCAGCCCTGAAGGCTTGCAACGAGCTGCGCCATATCGAAGGCGAGCTGCGCGCGCATAAGGTGCGTGCGGATGCGCTGCAGGAGCAGGCAGATGCCATTGGCGATCCCGCGCCAATCAAAAAGAGCAAGCAGGGCAGAAGAGCAACGGCAGGCAAGGTGCTTGGCGTTGTGCTGGCATGCTTGTCGGTCGCTATGCTGATCACGGCCGCGATCATGCTGCTTGGCAGCCGCACAGCGCTTGGCGTGATCTGCGGCATTGGCGGTGTTGCGCTTTTGGGACTTGCTGTTTTTGTGCTGTTGCGTGCCGTATCGGCTGCCCAACTTTCGGGCAGATCCAAGCGTGCGGCTGATGTTGCCTTTAAGATAGAAACCAAGAAACGCTTGCTTGAGGAGCGTGAGCGTGAGCTTTCGCAGGCGCAGGCCTGCAAGGAGCGCTATGCCGACAAGGCCGCCGGGCCTGTGGCGTTGGCGCAAAAGCACGGCCTGAACGTGGATGCGGGATATATTTCCGCACTTAGTGCGCTGCGCCATACCACCGAGCAATATCTGCGTCTTTGTGAGCAGCAAAAGGAAAAGGATGCGCTGTACGAGAGCATCGTTGCCAAAGCAGACGAAACATGGGACAGCATTAGTGCATTCTTAAAGCGTTGGAACAGGCCGTTTGACCGTACCGATTGCGCGTTTGTGTTGGCTGAGATGCGTACGGTGCTGTCAGACTTGCAGCGACGCAGACAGGAGATCACCCAAAAGGAGGAGGCTGCACGCAGGTATGCGCTGGAGAATAACGTGCGCGGCCTTGCGGAATCGGGAGGCGATCAGGATAAGGATCTGCCCGATCCCGGCGTCATTTCTGCCGAGTGGGAGCAGTGCAGGGAGCGCTGCAAGGCACAGAATGCACAGCTTTCGGCTCTTGTGCAAAAGGCGGAATCGCTTTATGAAGCTGCCGATGCGTACGGTGCTTTGGTTGCCGAAAAGCAGGCTCTGCAGGATACGCTGCAGCAGCAGAACACCAATTACAACGCCATTGTGCTGGCGGAAAAATACATGGCCGAGGCAAGGGAGAATTTGTCCTCGCGCTATCTGGACAAAATGCAAAACGCATTCCTTGGCCGCATGCAGCAAATGGGCGGTGAGGAAAAGAAGTTTACCATGGATACCGATTTCGGCATTATGCTCATGGAAAAGGGCAAGAGCCGCAGCATCGAGTATCTGAGCAGCGGCTGGAGAGATATGGTGGGCTTTTGCCTGCGGCTTTCCTTGGCGGACGGTCTTTTCGAGCAGCAAAAGCCTTGTCTTGTGCTGGATGATCCGTTCGTTTACCTGGACGATGAGCGCGCCCGTGCCGCACGCAGGCTGCTTGACGCGCTGTCTGAGGAATACCAGATCATTTACCTGACTTGTAGAGAGTGATGACTACCTAAACTACAGAAACGGAATTTTTGATATGGCAAATATTATCATTATAGGCGCAGGCGTTTCGGGGCTTACCGCAGGGATTCATGCACGGCTCGCTGGACACAGCGTCACCATCTATGAGCGGCATTTCAAGGCGGGCGGCAATCTGACAGGCTGGGATCGCCAAGGCTATCATATTGATAACTGCATCCATTGGCTCACAGGCACCAATCCGGTTACCGGCTTTTATAAAATGTGGGAAAAGGTCGGCGCACTCGGAGAGGATATACCGGTGTATCAGCCCCAAACGCTGTATACCTACGAGCATTCGGACGGTACTAAGCTGTCACTTTGCAAGGACGTCGAAGCCTTGGAACGCGATATGCTGGCGATCTCGCCTGAGGACAAAAAGGAGATCAAGGGCTTTGTCAGAGCCATGAGATCCCTGCAACGCCTGCAGGGGATGGGCGGTAAGGATTGCGAGCGCGCAAGCAATGCATGGGAAAAGCTGACCGCACTCCCCGATCTGCTCAAATATTATCACTGCAGCGTCAAGGATCTGGCAGACCGCTTCAAGCATCCCGTGCTAAAGGAGTTTTTCCTTTCGTTTATGCTCGGACACTTCAGCTCTCTTGCCCTGATTATGGTGTTTTCCACCTTCACAAGCAAGAACGGCGGCATTCCGCAAGGCTCGTCCTGTGCGATGGCAGACCGTATGGTCGAGCGGTATCGCTCTTTGGGCGGTGTGCTGCAGCTCAAAAACGGTGTGCAAAAGATCAACACAAAGAGCGGCAGGGCAGAGTCCGTGCTGCTGGACGACGGTACGACCGTGCCTGCAGACTACGTGATCGTCACAGCCGATCCCGACGTGGCGTTTGGCACGCTGCTGGATCGCTCGTATATGCCCAAAAAGCTGGCAGCGCAGTACCGGGATCCCAATATGATCCGCTTTGCATGCCATCAGTGCGCGTTTGCCTTTGACGGTGCGCACGCGCCCTTTGAGGGGGAGATGGTTTACGAGATCCCCGAGAGGTACAGGGAATTGCTTTGCGGCGATTACGTTATGCTGCGCGAGTTTTCGCACGAGCCGGGATTTTGCCCCGAGGGCAAGAGCCTTATGCAGACCATGATCTATTGCCTGGAGGACGACGCGAAAAAATCGGTTGAGCTGTACCGCGATAAAGCCGCATACGCGCAGAATAAGCAGCGCATGGTCGACGCGGTGCAAGAGATCCTTTGCGATCGCATGCCCGCACTCAAGGGCAAGATCACCTGCATCGATTCCTGGACTCCTGCAACCTATCGTCGCTTCGTGGAGTCGCAGGTCGGCTCGTTCATGAGCTTTATCATGCCTGCGGGATCTCCTCCCATGCTGCTGTCGGGCGACGTCCCCGGCCTTTCCAACGTCATGCTTGCCACACAATGGCTCATGGCCCCCGGCGGCCTGCCCATTGCCGCCATGTCAGGCATAGACGCGGTCAGGCTGATCGAAAAAAGGGAAAAGAAGAAATAAGAATACGAATTTGTTTTAATGAACATGAAAAATCACCCCGACAGAAAATCCGTTGGGGTGATTTTAAAAGTGCAGGGAATCAATGGTCAAGACGTTTACTGTATCCAAAGATTGTTGTGGGAGCCGCGGTAATTGAAATAGTGCTGTTGGTTTTCCTCCATCAGTCTCGCGGTCTTCAGAATCATCAGCGTGTACATCACCCATTCGCCACTGTCAAGCGAATACATGCGCACAGGAGAATCCTCGTCCAGCATGACCTCGGTAGGATGAGCAACGTGGATCTCTGTCAACATCTCCAGCGCTGCTGCTGCCTTCTCGGGAGAGATATTGCATTTTTTTGCTGCATAGGGGGCTGTGATGGGCTTGGACATATTCTCGGTCTGAAAAGCAAAGACCTTTCTGACCGCAGGGTTTGATAAGATCTCCAGCACCCGTCCGATCTCATCCGTCGTAAGCTGCTCTGCATTCGCTTTTCCTCTGTGCAAAAGCCCGATCTCCGACGTGGCAATGACAGCTCCGCCTTTGTTGGAAAACGTGACCGTTTTTACTTGACGGTTTTCTTTCAGATAAGATCGCATTCTTTCCTTTTCCAAGGCAAGATCCTTTCCTTCCACGCTGTCCACCCATCCGCGCTGCGTCAGTTCAATGATGGTGTCGTACAGCATCTCGGGGATCTCATCATAATCAACTGCCTTGCGCTTTTCTGCCTGCTTTCCGGCACCGTACAGCTCATCCACCGTAATGTCAAAGCATCCCGCAATGACCGGGAGAAGCATGATGTCGGGCATGGTGACCTCGTTTTCCCATTTAGAAACCGATTGAGGGGATACTCCAAGCAGTTCCGCAAGCTGCTCCTGCGTCATGCCGCTGCTTTTCCTTAATTCTGCAATGTTTTTTCCTATCGTCATAAAAAACTCCTTGATTTTTGATGTTCCGGATCCGTTGACACAATTATAGCAGAAAAATCGGGGAATTTCAACAACGGAAAAGGAGAGTACACCACTTAAACAGCGATAAGCTTGCACACCGGGCGAAGATCCCGGTCTGTAAGGCGATATTTGCTTGAGCGAAGATTTTATGAATGCAACGTGTGCCTGCAGAGTCGTGCAAAAAACAGAGGAATCGAAAAAGAACGAAAAAGATTCGAAAAAGATTTTTTATTTTTTTCGAAAAAGGGGTTGACAAATCCCCAAACAAGTGGTATAATAGACGAGTCCTTGAAAAGGCCATGCTTGAACGCCGGTGTGGCGGAACAGGCAGACGCCCGGGACTTAAAATCCCGTGATACGAGAGTATCGTACCGGTTCGACCCCGGTCACCGGCACCAAGCGGGAAAAATTCAATATCGCGGAGTAGAGCAGCCTGGTAGCTCGTCGGGCTCATAACCCGGAGGTCGTGAGGTTCAAATCCCACCTCCGCAACCAAAAAAGAACAAAGCAGTCCAAACGGACTGCTTTGTTCTTTTTTTGTCACGGAGACGAGGCTTGCGCCTCGTGACTCCGGGGTATCCCGACGAGCGTAGCTCGTTGGGTTAGTTCTGTCGCAAACGATTGAATATCGTTTGCGACAGAACGGTCGAGCCAAAGCAATGAGCCGAAGGAGCAAGTGTATCGAGCGACGCGCGGCGACTATGCGACGCGAGAGGGCGTAGGTTAGCACGACTTAGTAGGCCCCAACAGGGTGCCTTTTTGCTTGCTTTCGAAGCGAGATTTTGAATTGACGCCACGACCTTTGGAGGAGGGAGTGGGTGAGCAAGCGAAAACGATTGAGTATCGTTTTCGCGCAGCGATACCCCACAAAGCAAGGAGTATGCTGAGCCGAGCAGGCGCAGGCGACGGCAGACGACTATGCGACTGGGGA
>JAZUSJ010000145.1:0-16471 GCA_045606685.1 Eubacteriales bacterium | reverse complement strand
GGCTTATTTCATTTATCTCCGCTATTTCCGCAGCCCCATTGGGCAAGACTTTTTGTTTTCCCCGTGCCTGCAAAATTATATCCGAACTAATAATTTATTGTTGTATAGAAAAGCTGATTTTTCCGTCCGTTGCGCTTGCGATCACGCGATCACCCTTTTGCACCCTTTCTTCCAATATGGCCGTGGCAAACGCGTCCTCAACCTGCTCGGTAATGGCGCGGCGCAGCTCGCGTGCGCCCTTTTCGGGCGCGTAGCCGATCTGAGCGATCCATGCAGGCACGCTGCCGTCAAACTCCAGCCCGATCCCAAGCGCCCGCGCACGCTCGGATACCTCAGCGAGCATGATCTCTGCTACGCGCTCCATATTCTCGCGCGAAAGGTCGGCAAACACGATCACCTTGTCCACCCTGCCAAGAAATTCGGCAGGGAAGAGATTGTACAGCGCGGCCTTCATCTGCTCGGCTGCCTGCTCCTGCTCGCTTGCAGAAAAGCCGATGGCGCGGCTGCGCTTTCCTGTGCCTGCGTTTGAGGTCATGATGATGACCGTGTTGGAAAAATCCACACGCCTGCCCTGTGAGTCGGTCAGCGTGCCGTCGTCCAGCACCTGCAAAAGCAGATGAAACACGTCGGGGTGTGCTTTTTCGATCTCGTCAAAGAGTATGACGCTGTAAGGAGCGCGCCGCACCCTCTCGGTCAGCCGGCCGCCCTCCTCGTAGCCCACGTAGCCGGGCGGTGAGCCGATCAGCTTGGATACGCTGTGCTTTTCCATATATTCGGACATATCCAACCGTATCATGGCCGCATCCGTGCCGAAAAGCGCCTCGGCCAGTGCCTTGCACATGCAGGTTTTTCCTACGCCCGTGTGCCCGAGAAAGACGAACGAGCCAATGGGACGTCCGGCCTGCTTCATGCCTGTCCTGCCGCGTCGCACCGCTGCAGATACCGCCCGTGCAGCCTCCTTTTGACCGATCACACGCTTGCACAGCGCGTCCTCAAGAGACAACAGCCGCTCTCGTTCCGAGCGCAAAAGCCCTGTGACGGGAATGTGTGTCCATTGTGTTACCACCTCTGCGATCTCTCGTTCGGTCACGGTGGGGGTGGTGCGTGATTGGTCGGCATGAAAGCCGGATTGCAGGGCAAAAAGCTGCTGCTCAAGCGAGATCTCCTGCTCGCGCACCGCTGCCGCCCTGTTGAAATCCTGCTCGATCACGGCCTGCTCCTTTTGCGAGGCAAGCGCTGCCAGCTGCTCCTGCAGCGCCTTGATCTCGGGGGATGCCTTGCAAAGAGAAAGACTCATGCGTGCAGCCGCCTCGTCGATCAGGTCAATGGCCTTGTCGGGCAAAAATCTGTCCGTGATATAGCGTTGTGACATAGCCACAGCCGCCTCGATCGCCTCGTCCGAGATCAGAAGCCCGTGATGCTCCTGGTATCTTTGCCGCAACCCTTGCAGGATCTCTTTGGACTGCTCAGCCGTCGGCTCCTTGACAAGCACCGATTGAAATCTGCGCTCCAGTGCTGCGTCCTTTTCAATATAGCGGCGGTATTCCGAAAGCGTGGTTGCACCGATGACCTGCATCTCTCCTCGTGCCAGCGCTGGCTTGATGATATTGGCGGCATCCACCGCGCCCTCGGCAGCACCCGCACCGATGATGGTGTGGATCTCGTCTATGAACAGTATGATATCGGGATCGGATGAGGCTCGGTGCAGCACCGCCTTGAAGCGCTCCTCAAATTCACCGCGGTATTTGGCACCTGCGATCATGGAGGCAAGATCCAGCGAGATGATCTGCTTTTTCTTGAGCGAATCCGGCACCTCGCCCGCGGCAATGCGTTGAGCAAGCCCTTCTACCACGGCGGTTTTGCCCACACCCGGCTCTCCGATCAGGCAGGGATTGTTCTTTTGCTTACGCGAAAGGATCTGAATGACGCGTGCGGTTTCCTCGTCACGCCCGATCACGGGATCGGGCGTACCCGCTTTGGCAATGGCGGTCAGATCCTTGCCGTATCCCGAAAGAACCCCCTCGCCCTTGTCCTTGGTTTTGGGCTGTTTGCCCTTGCCCTTGGCGGTGTTCATAAAGCCGTTGCAATCCGAGATCAGCTCGGAGAGGGGAATGCCCATGCCGTCAAGAATGCGTGCGCCCACGCAATCCTGCTCGCAGCATAAGGCAAGCAGCAAATGCTCAGTGCCGATATAGCTCTGCGCACCCATGGAGGATTCGCGCGCCGCGTTTTCTATGATTTTACGCAATCTTGGCGTCATGTTCTCCGGGGATACCGTTGAGCTGGCCCCCACGCCCGTCAGCGTAGCCACCGCGTCACGCACGCGGGCAAAGTCCGCGCCTCGCGCAATCAGAAGCTTGGCCGCCACGCAATCATGCTCTCCCACAAGTCCCATGAGCAGATGCTCCGAGCCAATGTAGGTGTGTCCCAGCTCACGGGCATACTTTTGCGAAAGTTCCAGCGCACTCTGCGCTTTTTTTGTGAATTTACTGTTCATATCCCGTCCTTTTTGTTTGTATTAAGCCCCTAAACGCTGCTTGACAAGTGCCGCTCGGAAAAGATCGCGATCCTGTGCCGTGCGCAAGGGCTGCTCGGCTGAGAGCGTCATGGTGCAGGGCATGATCTCCACCAGCAGCGTGTTGAGCAGATCCGGCTCTATATCCTGCAGTATACCCAGACTGATGCCCAGTCTTACGTCTGCCGACAAATTCAAAAATTCATCCGCACCCAAAAGGTGCGCACTGCCAAGGATGGCACGCGCACGGTACGCGCGGTCTGTCAGGTATGCCGCACGCTCCTCTTTGGCTCTGGCGCACAGCTTGCGCTCGCTGTCCAGAATCTGCCTTGTGGTATCCTCCATGCGCTCCAGCATTTCCTGTTCACCGGTGCGAAGGGATGAGCGACAGGAGAGCATGTAAAGGCAGTTTTGTCCCTGCGTGCCGCTCATCATGGGGCGCAAGGAGATACCAAGCCCCGATAACTTGATCGAAAGCGGCTCGATCTGTGCGTGCAGCGTCAGCGCAGGCAGGAAAAGAAGGGCATAAGCGCGCATGGCCGTGCCGCATTCCAAGGGATCGCAGCATAGGTAACCAAGGCTCTGATCAAAGGCATATGCGTCCTTGTCGTCGATCAGATCGTCCATTTTGAAGGCGTTTGCCGCCGCGTCCTGCAGGGAAAGCCCGGGCAGCGTGCAGCAGATCTGTATGTGGTCGCGTCCGCCCAGCATGACCGAGAGATTGCATGGCTCGTTGAGCAGCAGCGCGTGCGGCAGGCTGACAGCGGCAAACTCCTTGGTCGCGTAAAATTTTTCCGCGTAGGAAGCCGCTGCCGTGGGCGAGATCTCGGAAAAATTGATCATGGTAAAGCCGTTGGATTCCAGCATACCGCCCACGCTTGCAATGATCTCGGCCGCCTGCTTGGGGGAGATGCGCGGCGTAAAGGGGTATTTTTCCAAATTGCGGGACAGCGTGACGCGTGAAAAGATCACGGTGTCGTTTTCATATCCGGGGGTGTTGTACCAAGCCATTTTTTATTCTCCTTTCGTCAGTCCTGCGCCTGCAGGGTATGTATCTGGTCGCGCAAAAGTGCTGCCGTTTCAAAATCCTCTGCAAGCACGGCTGCCTTCATCTGATCGCGCAAAAGCGCAGCACGCGCCCGTCTTTCCTGCCGCAAGCGGAAATTGCGCGGCATACGGCCGGGATAAGGCGTGCTTTCGGGGAGCGCATGGACAGCCCCCGCGATCTCGTCACGGAAGGTTTTGTAGCAGGCCGCGCAGCCCACGCTGCCGCTCTCTGCAATGCCCGCGAGCGTAGAGGAGCAAACGGGGCAGGTGCGCACGGCAGCAATATTGTGCGGCACGGTAATGCCGCAAAGATTGCCGAACATGGCGCTCTCGCTGCAGCCAAAGCCCGTAGCGGCGGATGGAATCAGCACGTCCTCCAGCTCGCCCGTGCGTCGCATGACCTCGGCACAATCGGCACAAAGCGAGCAGGAGCGCGTTTTGCCGCCCAGATTTTCATTATAGAAAACCGTTGCTTTTTTCTTTTTACATTTTTCACAAAGCATAAGAAAAATCCTTTCTTTTTATAGTATTTTACAGTCTTTTTCATTATAATCGCCCCGAAGCGAAAAACTTGTCGCATCGGGGCGGCGGAAGAAAATTATTCTGCCTCTGCCCCTGTGGGTAAGGCATTGAAGCGGTCGGTGATGGCATTCCAGGTCAGAATGTCCACCTGTCCCGTCACGGGTAGCATGGCGTATTCCTGAAAGGCGCGTACCGCATCGGCGGTTGCGATGTCATATTTTCCCGTGATTTCGGGCGGTGTGAGCAGGTAGAGCAGCGTCAGCTCACCAAGCATGTATTGCAGAGCGGCCACGTCAATGCCCACAGCACCCACGTCCATGTAGTAGCCGACAGGGTTGCGGTGAAACAGCGCGACCGCGGCGGGCGGGGCGTAAAAGGCGAGGGAATCAAGATAATCGGCATACAGCCGCTCCCAGGTTGCCCGGTCGGCAACGCCCGTGACGGGCAGACCGACGTAGCGTTGATAATCCGAAAGAGAATTGCGCGTAGCACTCTCAAAAATGCCGTCCACGGGTACTTGACGGATCTCGGGGGTATGGTAGGCCAGCTGCCGCAAATAACGCTGCAGATTGGCCACGGCAGGGGAATAATTGGGGTGATCGGGCATAGAATGCTCCTTTCGTCACAATGACATAAAATACAATCTTTCACAACAATAAAAGCACCGCTTTATTGCTCCCCGACTGCAAATCCGGGGTATTGGCCGTCCTGCAGCGAGTCGGAGGCGCTCAGATCGCTGTAAAGGTCGGCAATCGCCGTCCAGACTACGGCATCCACCACACCCGTGACGGCAAGACCGAATTGCTGCTGGAATGCACGCACAGATTGCTCGGTCTGCGCCCCGAAATAGCCCGTGGGATTGACAGCGGGGATGCTTTGATAGGTCTGCGCGATGCGCGACAGGTATTCCTGCAGAATGCGCACCGAAACCGAATCCGCACCGCGTCGCAGCACCACCCCGGGAAAGGGAATGGCACCGCTGACAGTATAGTTTTCGGGTACGGTACCGACAATGCCGAGATACGCGCGGTACATGGCCTCCCAGGTGGCCTCGCCCACGATGCCGTCGGGTGTAAGACCAAACGTCGTCTGCAGATCGGTCACGGCAGCGCGCGTGTTTGGGCCGAAAATGCCGTCTATGGCCACGGCGGGAATGGTGTTGTAGTAAATGGAAAGAAAGCTCAGATAGTATTGCAAGCTCAGCACGCCCGTGCCTGTGTCGCCCTCCTGCAGCACCTGCGGATATTGCTTGGTGATCTCCTCTAAGCGGATGCCCTCGGAATCCAGCTCGTTCAGCCGCTTGACGCCTGCGTAAATGGCCTGAATGGCATACCAGGTCGCGCGGCCGACGATCCCGTCCGGGGTGAGATTGAAGATCTGTTGAAAGGCGCGCACGGCTGCCTCGGTATCCTCCACGAAAATGCCGTCGGTTTGTACGATCTTGGGAATGGCGGGATAATTCTGCGCTATGCGATTCAGTCGGATCTGCACCGTGCGCACGTCATCTCCCACGTTGCCCACACGCAAGGGGAATTCTGGCACGCGCACGTCAATGCCCGCGACGGGAACGTCGGTGACGATGTCAATGTCGTCCCCGAAATAGTTGGTCAGAATTTCGTAAGGGGTAAGCCCCCTGTTGGCAAGCTCTACCGAGCCCCATTGGGAAAGGCCGTCGCATTGTACCTGTATACCGTCGCAATAGGCGGCAAACAAGGGCTCAACGCTGCCTCTTCTGCGGATGTAGCTGTTGAAAATATCACCCGCTATCTCGCGGATGTTGTCAAAAATATCGCGGCCGTTGACAAAGGATTGGTCAATGGTCGTGGAGTTGGTGATGTCAAAATCGTAGCCGCGTGAGCGGTAGTATTGTGTGTAAATGCGGTTGAGCGCAAACGAGATCTGCGCGTACATATTGGCGCGCAGGGCGCTTTCCGGCCAGGTGGGGTAGATCTCGCTGGATGCAACGTTCATGACGTAATCGATAAAGGGAAGCGTTACGTTTTGCGCTGCCGCACTCGGCGCACCGAGATGCACCGTGATGGTTTCTGGAATGATCGGTGTGTCCGGCATGATGACCTCCTTTGATCGGTTTACAGATCGGGGTTTTCCGATTCGTAGAACAGCTGCGTGTCATAGCCCCTGTTGTCCGAGAATTCGGAATCGGGCAACGCCTGCAGCACGGCGGGCTGGACGGCGACAACACCGTCAAAGATCGGTACGCTTGCATAGTAGTTTTCAAAGTAGCGATCGGTCTTGACGTCAATGCTGTAAAGCGCGTAGGGCAGAATGGCTGAGCCGGGGGATTGCGAGAGCGCACGGGCAGGTGCGGGCAGGGAAAGTCTTTGCGTTTTGCCGCTGCGGTCGGTGCGCATGGTTGCGATCACGTTGCCAACGTCCTGCCCGGTTTCGGGATCGTAGTCGCGCACCGTAACGATCGCACCCGGCAAGGGGATCGCCCCGCCTGCCGTGCTGACCTGTACGATCAGATATCCCGTGCCTGCGGGAATGGGCGATTGTGAGCTGTTGTCCATATAGGGTACCTCCTTGAAAGTTTTCTGTATTATGATATGAGGTGGGGTAAAAAAATGCCACAAGCCTATTGACAAAGCTGTATAAACTGTGTATAATGAGTATATACAGTATAGACAGGGGTGACCTCATGAATATTTTCATTGACAATAAAAGCGGTGAGCCGATCTACAATCAGATCTACAGACAGATCAAGAATCAGATCATAGGGGGAGAGCTTGCGGAGCATGCGCTGTTGCCCTCGATCCGCGGACTTGCCAAGGATCTTCGCATCAGCTTTATCACGACCAAGCGCGCCTATGAAGAGCTTGAGAGACAAGGCTTTATCTATACGCTGCCTGCCAAGGGCTGTTACGTAGCCCCCAAGAACAGCGAGCTTTTGCGGGAGGAAAATCTGCGTCTGATCGAGCAGCACGCCGAGCAGATCGCGCAGCTTGCCGTTTCCTGCAACCTGTCCAAGCAGGAGATTATTGAAATGATCACGTTTTGTATGGAGGATAGAGAATGAACGCATTGGAGCTGAAAAACGTTACCAAATCCTTTCCCGATTTTTGTTTGGATGATCTGACTTTGATGCTGCCGGGTGGTTGCATTATGGGCTTGATCGGTCAAAACGGTGCGGGAAAGACCACCACGATCAAGCTGATATTGGATATGCTGCAGCTTGACGGTGGCAGTATTACTGTGCTTGGCATGGATCACAAGCAGCACGCGCGTCTGATCAAGGAGGATGTTGGTGTGGTGCTGGACGAGGTGGGCATTCCCGCATGCCTGACACCAAAGCAGGTGGGAAGGATCATGCAGCACACGTACAAGCGCTGGGATATGCAGCGATACGCAGCGCTTTTGCAAAGGCTTTCGTTGCCCGAAAATAAACCGTTTTCCGATTTTTCACGCGGTATGAAAATGAAGCTGGGCATCGCCGTTGCCATGTCGCACGGTGCAAAGCTTTTGATCCTGGACGAGCCGACGGGCGGTCTTGATCCCGTGGTGCGTGATCAGGTGGTGGAGATGTTTTACGAATTTACCAGAGAAGAGGATCACTCGATCCTGATCTCCTCGCACATAGTCAGCGACCTGGAGCGACTTTGTGATTACGTGGCCTTTTTGCACAGAGGCAAGCTGTTGCTTTGTGAGGAAAAGGATGCGCTTTTGGATACGTATTGCTGCGTCAGGGGGAGTGCAGAGCAGCTTGCTTTGCTTGATCAAAGCAAGATCTTGCACAAAAAGCAAACGCCCTACGGAGATGAGATCGTGATGCGCAGGCAGGAGGTGCCAAGCGGATTTTCGTACGGCCCGATCAGCGTCGAGGAGCTGTTTGTGACCATGGTAAAGGAGGCAAAATAAATGAAGGGCTTATTACTGAAGGACTTGTACATGGCGGCAAAGTATTGCCGATTGCCCCTGCTGTTGGCAGCGGTCTTTATGGTTGTGTCTTATTTCAGCGATACCAATCTGTTTTTCTTGTTTTACCCATGCATGGTGTGCGGGATGATTCCGATCACGCTTTTGGGCTATGATGAAAACAGCAAATGGCTGCAGTACAGCAGAACCATGCCGTATACGTCTGCACAGATCGTCAGCGCAAAATATCTGATCGGACTCTTCGCGCAGCTTGCGATGCTGCTTCTTACCGCCATTGTGCAGGCTGTTCGCATGAGCGTGGGCGGCGGCTTTGTGCTTGGGGAGTACCTTGTTCTGCTGATGACGTTGACGGTGCTTTCGCTGGTTTCCTCATCGATCAGCCTGCCCTTTATGTTCAAGCTGGGTGTGCAAAAGGGAAGACTTGCGTATTTCGTGATGGTTGGACTTGCGACTGCTGCCAGCGTGTCTGCAGGCACGATCTTGGGCGAGCAAATGCCCGAGGTTGCACCTGTTGCGGGCATGATTCTGCCTGTGTTTTGCTTGGTCGGTATCGGCATCTACGCCTTGTCGTGGTATTTGTCGATCGTGTTTTTCAAGAAAAGAGGGCTGTAATAAACAAAAAACCCGGGGCGGTTGACTCGCCTCGGGTTTTTGGATGCTTGTTATGGGCAGCAGTGAATGATAGTTCTTTCTGCAGGCGTGGGATTTACGAAACCCTATTTGCGCCAACGGTTATCAAAGAGGAGAAGTCAACCTGCGCAAAAAAAGTCGATGCGTGCCGTTTGGCACGCATCGACGGGATTCGTCGTCGCAAGACGATTCGTGGTGGGACTTGATTCTCGGTGCGACGACGCAAAAGCCGCGTTTTGATGCGGTCTTTTGCTATGCGCCTCCTTCAAGTCCCACGTTAATACCGTCAAACAAAAATACGGGTAGGCGGAATGCCTACCCGTATTTTTGGTGCCGGTGGTGGGACTTGAACCCACACGATGTTGCCATCGCCAGATTTTGAGTCTGGTACGTCTGCCGATTCCGTCACACCGGCATCATTGACCTGTATATTATAGCAAATTAAATCCGCAATGTCAAGGTGTTTTGCAAAAATATTTCCATGAATATTTTGAATTATTTTGACTTAACCTTGTGTTCCTGCTTGCCAAATTGCGTTGTTTGTAGTATAATGATTACAGTGTTATTATTCTCACATGAAGGAGAGAAACAAATCCGTGAAAAGACTCATTTTATTATTACTTGGCATAGCATGCTGTATCTCTTGCTTTGCATCCTGCAATCCGTCACCGCAGACACCGGACTCTGAAACCGAATCGGAAATTGAAACAGAGTCGAAAGCTGAAACAGAATCGCAAACGCAAACCACTCCCACCGAAACGCAATCTCAAACCGAAGAACAAACCACCGAAACGGAGGATCAGAAGGCAATGAATGAGGTCGATTTCATCGTCAGTGTTCCCGCAGATCGCCAACCCGTGATCCTGCAATTGACCGATACACAAATCATTGATTCCTCTCAACGCAGAACACCCGACAGAATTGGTGCGACTCACGTGGAATACTGGGGCCCCGATAAAAAAGAGGACCGTTGTTACGGCTACCTGCGTGAGATTATTACCAACGTAAAGCCCGACCTGATTCTGCTCACGGGCGATATCGTATACGGTGAATTTGACGACAACGGCAGTGCGCTTGTGGAGTTTGTCGCGTTTATGGAATCCTTTGGTATTCCGTGGGCACCCGTGTTCGGCAACCATGAAAATGAGAGTGCTATGGGGGTGGATTGGCAATGCGAGCAATTTGTCAATGCGGAGCATTGCTTGTTTGTCCAAAGAGAGCTTTCCGGAAACGGCAACTATACCGTGGGTATTGAGCAGGGCGGCAAGCTGACCCGCGTGTTCTTTATGCTGGATTCAAACGGTTGCAGCAGCGCAAGTCCTGCTTCGCTGGAGAACAAAAATTTGCGCACCGCGGCAGGCTTTACCATGAAGCAGACCTCTTGGTATAAATCCGTGATCAAGGATATTATGGAGGTATCTCCGAACACCAAGATTTCCTTTGCATTCCACATTCAGCCTGACGTGCTTGGTGACGTTTTTGCCAAGTACGGTACGGACGGATCCACCCCCGTTTTTATTGATTACGCGGAGAATAAGCAGGACGGAGATTTCGGCTACATCGGATATCCGCACGAAACCGTTTGGGATGCCAATAAGAAGATTTGGAACGGCTTAAAGGAGCTGGGTGTAGACTCCATATTCCTTGGCCACGAGCATGCCAACAGCGCAAGTATCGTGTATGAGGGCATCCGCGTACAGTACGGTATGAAGTCCTCTACTTACGACAGTATGAACTATATCGATGAATCGGGCAAGATTGAAAACCTTGCCTACTCCACCAACACACCTTGGGTGGGCGGCTCGGTATTCAATCTTGACAGCGAGGGCAACATTGTCGATCCGCACATCTATTACTGTGAAAACGCGGGCGGCAAGATCGATTGGGACAGCATTTACGCAAACAAGAGCGATCCTGTTTGTACCCGCATTGAGCATGACTGCGTATACAGCTACGTGGGTGATGCCTATACGCCTCTGTATACCCCCGGCTCTTCCGCGACCTGGAATCATGTTGCCAATATTGATGATGCTGCGGTTGACTTTTTGGAGGTGTACGGTTGGGTTGCCTTTATTGGTGACAGTGTGGGTGAATTTGGCTATCAGATCGATGATGGTGAGATCGTATATTCCGAAGCGTTTACCAAGACTCCGGAGCAAGGTGTGATTGATGCCGCGGCAGGCAGACCCGCCTCCAGATACGTGATTATGGTTCCTATCGAGGGCGTGACGGGTGAGCATACCATTCGCGCGTTTGTACGCGACGCAAACGGTAACGTTGAGATGCTGGTTGCGTTTACGCTGATCAAGACGCAATAAAAAACATGGGCGGCTGATTGAGACAGCCGCCCGTATTTTTTTATGGTGTGACCTCAGTGATCGAAAAATCCTCGATGGGAACAGTGTCGTACCGTGCGCAGGTACGCAGATATACCGTGCCTGCCGGAACGGTCAGTATAAAGCCATTTTCTTCCATAGTCGGACCGAAGAAGGCCTTCGGCACGGATTTGGGTGTTGACACCGTCAATATACCAATAGCCGTCTTGAATATAGGGTGTTGCGCCGTCCTTGACTTCAGGGGTGGACGTATCGCATCCAACGCAAAGTAAAATCAACAGCTACAGTAGCAAAAGGGAAATAATACGTTTCATGTGTGCCTCCTTTGACTGGATCAATAATGACATTATATTATACAGATACGGTAAATTCAAGAAAAATCGGTTGAAATGTTGTTGATTGTGTGCTATAATAAAGAAAAATGCAAGGAGGCCACGATGTTATTTTTTTACGTTCGTCATGGAGATCCCATATACAATCCCGACAGCCTGACACCCTTGGGTCACGAGCAGGCCAAGGCGCTTTCCAAGCGTTTTTTGACCTACGGGCTTGACCGCGTGTTTGCGTCACCCTCAGTGCGCGCCATGCAGACAGCTCAGCCGACCTGTGATCTGCTGGGCAAGGAAATGACAATTTGCCCTTGGGCAGACGAGGGGCTTGCGCACCGCGATTTTGGCATTGATACCCCGAATGGCGGCCGCTCATGGTGCTTTTACCATCCCCATATCCTGGAGATCTTCCGCTCTCCCGAGGTATATGCCTTGGGGCAGAGATGGTATGAGCATCCCGATCTTGTCAAGTATGATTTCGGCAAGGGCGTTGCACGCATCGATGCTGCCGTGGACGAGTTTTTCTTGAGTCTCGGCTATCGTCATGACCGAAAAAATTGCCGCTACGAGGTCGTACAGCCCAACCGTGAAAGAGTGGCGCTGTTTGCGCATCAGGGCTTTGGAATCGCGTTTTTTGCGTCTATGCTGGATATTCCGTATCCCGTGTTCTCCACGCATTTTGATTTTGGTCACAGCTCTATGAGCGTGATCAATTTTGAGCGTAACGGCGAATACGTGTATCCTAAGGTGCTGCAGGTATCGAACGATGCACATCTGTACCGCGAGGGGATTCTGAGCGGTTATCATAATGTGATCAAATTCTGATTTTTGGGAGGATAAAACATGGCTTTCTTTCAAATGCAATATCATTCCGATGCGCTGATGATGCAGGTGACGGTCAACGTCATCCTGCCCGAGCATGCAACCACCATGATCGGTATGGAGGCCAACGGACAGGACAGCTTTAAGACGCTGTATCTGCTCCATGGACTTTCGGACGACCATTCGATCTGGATGCGCAGAACTTCGATCGAGCGTTACGCATCCGAATACAATATCGCGGTGGTCATGCCCTCGGTTGGCCGCAGCTGGTATACCGACACGGTACGCAAAGAGAAATACTTCACCTTTGTCAGTGAGGAATTGCCCCTCAAGTGCCGCAGCTTTTTCAAGGGTATGAGCGAGCGTCCCGAGGATAATATCGTAGCAGGCCTTTCCATGGGCGGCTACGGTGCGCTCAAGTGCGCGCTTTCGCGTCCGGATCGCTTTGGCATGTGTGCCTCGCTTTCGGGTGCTTTGGATATCACACAGATCATTGATCCCGGGCTGTTGCCCGAATGGCGCTGCATTTTTGATCTCAACATGCAAAGCGCCCGGGAGCTTGCAGGCACCAAGCACGACCTTTTGGCGCTGGCCTCGCAGCTGCATGAAAAGGGCATTGCTTTTCCGAAAATCTTTATCTGGTGCGGAGAGGACGACTTCCTTTTGCAGCACAATCAAAGCTTCACAGCGCATCTGACCTCTCTTGGTGTTGCGCACGAATACCGCACCAGCGAGGGCAACCACGGCTGGAAATGGTGGGATATGCATATCCAGAGCGCGCTTGAATATCTGATCGGCTGATACAAAAAAAGATCGGGGCTGCTTCATGACCGAAGCAGCCCCTGCTATTTTTTTATTTATCTCCGAAATGGAGGATCTCCTTGTCCACGTTGTTGAGCACAATATCCAGCGAGCGTCTGCTGTTTTTGATCTCACCGTCTCTGATGCAGTCAATAAAGCTGATATTATTGATGGTGCCGCCCAGCGGGGAGCGATTCTCAATCTTGATCTGTCCGTCACAATGGATGTTGATATCCTTGAAGGTCACACCGTCAATGTGCGCGGAGGAGTTCTCGGAAAGCTTGACGCTGATGGGGTACATAGCCGAGCTGTATACCTCAATGCCTTCAAAGGTTACGTTGGTCAGGTTTGCCTTGTCGTTCAGGAATATGATCAAAGCCCCAAGGTCATCCATCCAATTTGCAGGGGCAAAGGCGACCGAGCCGCCAATAAAGTGAATATCGGTCATATCGCGTGCGCTTTCATAGATAATACCCATGCCGCGGCACTTGTCGGGCCATGCGTTGTTGTTCTCGAATACGATATTTTCGATCTTGATCTGACAGTTTCCATACATGGACTTTACCTCAAAGAGGTCGTCTCCGGCGCGCGCAAAGCAATTCTTGACCAGTGCATTTGCCGTATCCACAATGGCGATGCCGTCGCTGTTCTGTCTGTAGCCAAACAGCATGACCTGATCCACCAGGACGTGATTGCTTTGCGTGAAATACAGTGTCCACTCAGCAGCATTGTTGAGTGTTACGCCTTCTACGGTAATATTCTCACATTGATCAAATTGAATATGTGAGCGTGCATGCCAATCCACGCAAGTCAGATCGATATATCCGCGGCCGCTGATGCGTACGTTTTGTACGTACTGACCTTGGAACAGCGCTCTCCAGCGCGTCATGCCTGCCCAGTCGGATTCCATCAGAGGCTTTTCCACCGAAGCATCGGGCATGGTGCCGATGACGTGCGCACCAGGCTCAAAATAGACCTCGGTATTGGACTTGAAGTTGATTGCATAACGCAGCTCGTGTACGCCCGCCTCAAAATAAAGCACCTGCTTTTCCGCGGTAAATTCGATGGGCTGATCGTGCTTGCCGGGAGCAACCTTGATGATCTCGTAGCCATCGGGAGCGGTGTATTCCTCCTTGGCGCGTGCGAAAATGGTCAGCGCATGCGTGATATCGTCGTCGGGTACCAGCGTATAGTTGCCGTACGTGGGGATCTCTGCTGTTACCTCACGGTCGCCTGTGTTGGCAGTCACACCGTAAGAGAGAGGCATAACCTTGTACTGCTCGGCATCAAATCCGGTGCTGACCTGTACCGAGAGCGGGAAGCTGTCATCGGTGGCGTCCAGCATGGCAAACGAATGCGCGCCGAGCGAGGTGCGCACGCTGTAGCAGGGAACGTCTTGCCCGTTGATCTTGACGGTAAAGTAGGGGGATATGATGGTGCCTATGTCGTGCGCCTCGTTGTTGTGGTTGCCGTCGTCATAGTCCACTTCCTTGATGAACTTGCTCAGTGTATAGGTCGGCTCAATTCCCTCATACGAAATCGGATAGATGGTAGCGGTGTTGATATTCATTTCTGTCTCTCCTTCGGTACTTTGCTCTTGGGTTTCGGTCTTCTGCTCGGAATCGGTCGAGGTATCGGACGAAGCGTCCGAAGGACCGCTTGGCGGCGGTGTGCAAGCACAAAGCAAGGTGCAGGCACAAAGCAGCATCAATCCGAGCTTTAGGGCGATGTTGTGCTTCATGATGTCCTCCTTGGATTTCATTATAAAACATTATATCACATCTTTCTCGCTTTGACAAGACGGATTGTTCTTTTTACGTAAAAAACTCGGGGCTTGCGCTCCGAGCCTTTTGTGATTTGATGATGTGTGCCGGGCTAATTCTCACGGTGAAAAAGCAATGAGCCAACGTCCCTGAGCGGATGCTCGGCCAGAGAAATGGGAACTCTGCCGTGTTGTTTGCAAAAATCCGCCATGCGTGCGCCGTCCGGGTGCAGGGAAAGATCTCCACAGAAGAAAACGTGCGTGCCGTCGTTGCCCGAAGCGCCGCCGATAAAGCCGTAGGGGTATCCTTCAAGCTGCACGTGTCCCTGCGGGATGCGAAGCACGTCAAATCCGACGCTTGCCAAGGCTTTCTCAATCGACGCGTCCTCGGTGATGACTGCGCGATCGGACACGATGCACGTATTGCATTTGGCGTACCCCTGCCGCACGGGCAGCACGGTAAGGCCTTGCTTTTTTGCATATTCAATCAGCTCATCAGCCACAGCATCGGGGCGGCAGAGCAAATAGCTGCCCACACGGGCGGCATTGAGCAACACATCGTGCGGATATTGGCGCAGAACGCGCTTGGCGATCGGGATGAGCGGCAGATGCGGATGCAGCCCTTCAAGCGCGGGAATCAGCTCTGCATGCGAAAAAATGCCGCCTTGCGTCATGAAAAGCAGCATATCGGGGTGTGATGCAATGGCGGGATCAAGTTCGGGATGCGGCGGACAGGGGAGCGGTGTATGGCCGTACAGGGCAAGCGTGTCGGCTGCTTTTGGGGAGAGTCTGCAATCCGTAAATACAAGCATAAATCACCTATAAAAAATCAAAGGGATGCCGAGCGATCGGCATCCCTTTGATCTGACTTTTCATCAATCATGCGCGGGTAACCTTGTGAGAACGAAGGCAACGAGAGCATACGGCAACGGTCTTAGGGGTACCGTCTACGATTGCTTTTACCTTGCGAATGTTGGGCTTCCAGGTTCTGTTAGTCTTGCGGTGAGAATGGGAAACGGTAGCACCGTAAACAACGCCCTTTCCGCAGATACTGCATTTTGCCATGTTTGACACCTCCTTCTGCACAAATTGGTAGTGCATCTATTCAAGAAAAAATTTTATACACATTTTTGCTGTAAGATACAGCACAGCAGGAGATATTATATCACAATGGAAAGCAAAATGCAAGGGTTTTCCGAAAAAAACCTGAAAAATTTTTAACCTTGTGAAATCTTCCAAATCACAGCAGATTTTTGACGGATTTTTATAGAAAATATCGATGATCAGTCGCTTTTCTGCTCGGAAACGGCACCGCAAAACGCGATCAGCTCTCCTTCTGTGGGGCATTTTGACTCTACGATGATGGCACCGGGAATCTTTTGGCACAAAAGGTCTGCGTATTTTTGGTTGCGCACGAGCGTGCAGCCCCGGCCTGTCATGCCGTCAAGCACCTCACCCGGCGTGCAGCCGCACAGGGCGCGCGCACCGGTAATATTTCCTTGCTTTATGTGATGGTGCAGATAAGAAGCAAGCCTTGCAAGCTCGGCCGTGTCGGGCATGCCGTGCGCATCCGTCTGCGGATGCAACAGGGAAACGTATCCCTGTCCTTGAAGTGTATCGGGTATCAAAGAGCGATCCTGCAAGTCAGCCAGCACCAGCAGTGAAGGCTCATTGGCATCGAAGGTCACCCGGGTGTCGATCTGCACCAAGGTATCCATGCTGAACTTGTGAAGTCCCAGCAAAGCACTCAGCGCGTCGCCAAAGGAGCGCGAGCGCGGCTTTTGTGAGGTGGCAAGTCGGGTCGTAGCCATGT
>JAZUSJ010000144.1:0-3732 GCA_045606685.1 Eubacteriales bacterium | reverse complement strand
TGTCTGTTCTCGGCAACCGATGCGGCAGGCAAGGATATCGTGGTGGACGGAATGTATCTTGACAAGAACTTCACTACGGCAGGCGGTGACTGGGAAAACATCATCATTGATTACTCCGGCAACGATCCCAAGGATCAGTTCTTTACCGGCAGCTTCGGCTATATCCGCTTCGATCCTTGGTTTGACGCTGTAAGCGGTGACGTCATGTATATCAACTCGGTTGCATTCTTTGCAACGGTAGAGGAGGCACAGGCGTATGCAGGCAACAACTGCGGCACAAATCCGCTTGCATGATCTCGCCTTATAAGGAGGCAATATGAAAAAACAATTCCTGACATGGCTTTTGATTGCAGCGATGCTGCTATCGATCGCATTTACCTTGGTTTCCTGCTCCGAGCCGGACCAACCCGAGCAGAGCGGGGAGCAGACCACCGCTACACCTGAGAGTGAGATTGATCCGAACGACTTTGACGACCTTGGCGAGGTGGATCTTGGCGGCCGTGAGGTCGTGATCATTTCGCGCGTGGAGTCCAGCAACGAGGACGAGCTGTTTGTCGAGGCGCTGAATTCCGAGCCTGTAAACGATGCCGTTTTCAACCGCAATATCAACGTGGAGGAGCGCTTGAAGTGCGAGATCCGTGTAGTGCAGCACATTGGCAATGCAGGTGCGGGATTGACCGACGAGGTTGCCAACGAGGTATCCAACATGGTGGCTGCGGGCGCAAAGGATTATCACATCATCGCCAATGCGTCCTATACGTCCATGAGCCTTGCAATCCAGGGACGCATGTGTGATCTTGCAAGCTCACAGTATATCGATCTGGATAAGAATTATTGGGCGCAGGGCTATAACAATGCACTTTCCTATAAGGATACCCAGTATTTCGTTACAGGCCCTATGTCGCTGTCTTACTATCGCTATATGTTTGTGACGCTGTTTAACAAGCAGCTGATGGAGGATGCAGGACAGCAGGACTCGCTTTATGAGATCGTTGACAGCGGAGAATGGACCATTGATTACATGCAAAGCGTGGCAGAGCTGTTCTATCAGGATCTGAACGGCAGCGGCAGCAGAGATTTTGACGACAAGTACGGCTTTTGCGTCCGAGTCGGCCCTCACAGCTCCATGATGGACGGCTACTGGGAGGGAACTGATGTCAAGGTGCTGACCAAAAACGAGGATGGTGAGTATGCCTACGGTCTGGATGGTGAGCGCATATCCGATTCGATCGAAGCGGTGTTGACTTTGCTTGACAGCTCCGGCTCCTTTGTCGGCGGTGAGGATGATCTTGACATTCTTAAAAAGTTCGCATCCGATGAGGTTGCAATGATCCACTACCGTCTGATCGGCGTGGAGGATCCCGTGCTTCGTAACATGACCAATGATTACGGCATTCTTCCTATGCCCAAGCTCAACAAGGAGCAGGACTACAAAACGCACGTACAGGCTGAGGTCCTGCTTTACGGTGTCCCCTCGACTTGCTATGAGCAGATGGATGATTTGAGCATTTTCCTTGAGGGTTTTGCATCCGAAAGCTACAATACCGTCAAGCCTGCATACTATGAGATCGCGCTGACCGGCAAATATGCCAAGGATCCGCAATCTGTGGAAATGTTGGACAGAGTGGTTGGAAGCGTAGATATCGATCCCATCAATCTGTACTGCAGATCCTTCAAGTTTACAGCGGAGTCTATCCGAACCATTCACGCAACCGGTATCAATACCGTGTCCTCGCTGATCCGTCAATACGAAACCAGCACGCGTGCCATGATCGAGAAGCTCAACGAAAACTTACAAGAGGTCATTGACCAAAACGAATAACTTTTCCTTCCATGCCCGTTCCGCCCGGCGGAACGGGCGTGGTATTTTTAAAGGGTATTGACTAACTCTGCCATATATGATATACTGAATTTGAGGAGAGATCAGTGTAATAGGGGGACAGTTCCTTGTTACACTGAAAAAGATCCCCACTGTAAGGAGAATATATTATGTCTATCATAAGCAATCAAATAGCATATCTGATTGATAAAGCTGCTATGTTGTCAGCCCCTTATGAAAAACAGATTGCAGGACTGGCTGCATTAGGAGATTATTTAACAGACGATATTGCTAATGAGTGGATTGATGAGGATGTTTATTTACTCAAAGATCTTGCAGAAAAAGGAATCGTTAATGAAAGTGTATTGGTTTTGTACATGAAAATCGTTGATAATTTCACATCCGCTTCCTTGGGCGGAGAAATGTATGACAATACAATTTGGACGTTAACCGGACTGAAATCTGCTCCTTTCTGGGAAAAACAACGCGAGTTGGCGTCCGGGCTGCTCAGTCAATTAAACGAAATCTTTTGTTAAACAAATTCCCATTGGCTTTTTGTATATGATGCGAATTTTGACAGTTACGGCAAATTCATCATGTCAAGTAACCGGTATGAATTTCCCTTGCTTGCAACGCGGAACGGGCGTGGTATTTTTAGGGGTATTGACAAATGCTGCCATATATGATATACTGAATACGAGGAGAGATCCGAAAACATGGGTATAGGCCTGCAATAGGGGCAGGCGTTTCTACAGACCACCGATAATGGTTGACTACCGGGGCATGAGCCGATAGCCAACCTTTTTTGTCTTTTTGGGGGAATATCGGCACACTTTCACGCATACAATACACGATAAGATATACGGAACAAAGGAGAAAGACTATGAAATTATGGATAGATGGAAGAGAATTTGAGGCACGGCCGGGGCAATCGCTGCTGGAGATCGTGCAGGAATTGGGGCTTTGCACGGGCAGGCTTTCGGATGAGCCGCTGGTGGCCAAGATCGCGGGGGAGGTCTTTACGCTGAATTACGTACCTCTGCGCGAAAAGGACGTGCATCCCGACAGGGAGTCGAAAAGAAGAGCCATGGCGGCCTCGGGCGGTAAGATCCGTCTTTTGCGCTATACCGATGCGGCAGGCAGGGCGGCTTATACGCGCACGGCTCAATTCGTGCTGTTCCTTGCCTTGCATGAGCTGTGGCCGGGCGCACGTGCCACCATGCGCTGCACGTTGGGCTCTGCCTTATATATCAAGGTGTCGGGCGTTGCGGATTTTTGTGCGCACAAGCTGCGCGAGCGCGTATGCGAGATCGTTGCGCGCAATATCCCGCTGACCTTCCGCCGCATTCCCACCGAAAAAGCCATTGCGCTGTATCGGGAGCGCGGCCAGACCGACAAGGCGCGGCTGCTTTCTTACCGCACACATCCCACGCTGGACGTGTACGAATACGGTGATTTCACCGACTATTATTACGGCGAGATGATGCCAAGCACGGCATACCTGCGAAATTGGGAGATCTATCCCACGGCTGACGGCTTTGTATTCGTATACCCGGACGCAGCCGATCCCGACCGCCCTGCGCCTTACCGCGAGATGGAGCATTATTACAACGTGTACAGCGAGGGGATCGCGTGGGGCAATCTGATGGGCTGCCGCACGGTTGCCGATCTGAACGAAATGGTGGAATCGGGCAGCATTCGCGAGCTGATCCGTGTCAACGAGGCGCTGCATGAAAAGCGTTTTTCGCAGGTAGCGGACATGATCTGCTCGCGCGGTGCGCGTGCGGTCATGCTGGCAGGCCCCAGCTCGTCGGGCAAGACCACCTCGGCAAATCGCCTTGCCACGCAGCTGCGCGTCCATGGCAAAAAGCCTGTACTGATGAGCCTTGACGACTACTACATCGACCGCGACA
>JAZUSJ010000143.1:0-19482 GCA_045606685.1 Eubacteriales bacterium | reverse complement strand
TGGCAGAATGAGCGTTCGTATCGAGGATTTGGTCTTGGGCTTAGTGATCTGGGTCTGTGCGCCCTTCTTGACCACCTGCCGTGCGATATGAAGCTCGCCCGTGGCGAAGGTCTATTTTTTTGTTTTTTGCATATACGCCTGTTGTAACTGCCGAGCCGAGAATATCGCTTGCAATCGCGATCGCCGTTGCCATATACGCGCCGTGTTCTCCACCAAATGTGGGGTACAAAACGATCATAAGCGGCACCATTGCGGTTGCAGCACTCAGGCCTACCAGACCTGTGCCTATCCCCGCAAGGGCAGATGCGATCGCAACAACTATATATTCATATCCCATTTTGAATCTCCAAAAATCAACACGAAAGTATTTCGAGAAGCCTCATTCGCATTATATCATATTTCTGTGAACTTTTCAACCGATCGGGCTATTCTTTGCTTACTACGACGCAAATTTTGAGATTCATGAAAAATCACCGCCAAGGTATTGACGGTGATTTTGAATATTTACTTGAAAGACGGCGCGTGAGTTTCGTCTGTGGCAAAAGCATTCGGCCCGGGATTTGACATGGAAAAATACATCTTTGCAGCCTTGGTCGTGCCGAAATCACGGTTTGAGCCTGTTTCTTGAACCTTATTGAAGGCGTCACGGAACATCTGGTTGTGCGCTTCCTCGCGGTTGAGAAGAAAATCAATGGTCTCTCTGACCTTCTTGTCCTCGATCTGACGGTAGAGATACTCGTAAACCACCTTTGCTCGCTGCTCGGATGCGATGTTGGAGAGCAAGTCAGCACACAGGTCGCCCGTAACGGTGACGTAATCCGCCGTCCATGAGTAGCCCGAAGCATTGATGAGCCCGGGATTCAGACCGAGCAGAACGTGTGTCTGCACCTCACCGGCCTGCACCTTGGTTGCGTCCACGTCGTGACCGTTGAGCATGTTGATGGTCTGTGCCACCATCTCCATGTGTCCCAGCTCCTCGGCAGCAATATCGAGGAAGAGATCCTTGATCTCGGGATCCTTGATGCGAAAGCTCTGCGACATATACTGCATAGCCGCCTTCAGCTCGCCGTTGCCGCCTCCAAGCTGCTCCTGCAGCAACACGGCATACTGTGGATTCGGTCTTTCTACCTCTACGGGATGGAATAAAATTTTTTCGTGTTTGAACATAGATACCTCCGTTTTTTGTGTTCACCGTTATGATTTCCCAAAGCGGAGAAAAATATGTAGCCGAACGGGAGCCGAACCAAGTTGGTTTTGACGAGCAGATTTCTCCGATTCCTGCATCTTTCCCCTTGGACATATTGCCTATATGCCCTGCGGGAAAAGCTTTTGGACTCGAATAAATCTGCTGCGTCAAAACTGCTCACACCCGCCGGCGAATGCATTTTTGATAGATTTTGGTGTGATTTTGCGAAGCAAGATATCAATCTTGCGAGCGAAAGCACGCCGAAAGATGCGAAAATGCTTCGCCGTCGGGCAATTCGGTTCGACTCCCGTTCGGCTAGGCGAATGCAGAAATCCCACCAAAAAATAAGGCAAAAAATTTTGTGCGGTTTGGGATGCCGAGGATTTGAGTCCTGTCACTTGGGCCATGGGAAACAATCCGAACAATTTTTTGCCGGGAGAATCGTTTGGATGATTTGCTTTTAGGGAAGTGGACATCCAAAAGGTCAAAAAAAGACAAAGCATAGCAGCAAGGAAGTATCGAAATGGATAAAATATGGCAAAAAATACGAATGCGAAACGGGACAACATATGATATAATAAAATCGTACCATTGTAATTAATTCATGAAAGGAATTTCATACTTATGAACGTTATAGCAGAAAAGATCCTCTTTGAGGGAGCGGACAGCAAAAATCCTTACGCTTTCCGTTATTATGATAAGAACCGTGTGATCGGCGGCAAGACCATGGCTGAGCATTTGCGCTTTGCATTGAGCTGGTGGCACACCTGCAATGCCTCGGGCACGGATATGTTCGGTGGTGACACCATGGACAAGACCTTTGGCAAGAGCGGCATTGAGATGCATAAGGCGAAGGTAGACTTCGCATTTGATCTGATGCAGAAGCTGGGCATCGAATTCTATTGCTTCCATGACGTTGATATCGCTCCCGAGGGTGCAACGCTTGCCGAGAGCGTAGCCAACCTGGAGATTATGACCGATTATCTGCTTGAAAAGCAGAATGCAACCGGTATCAAGCCTCTGTGGGTGACTGCCAATATGTTTGGCAATAAAATGTTTATGGCGGGCGCTTCCACCAGCCCCAGCGCGGACGTTTATGCCATTGCTGCAGGCAAGGTCAAGGCAGGCATCGATGCTGCCATCAAGCTGGGCGCTCCCGGTTACGTATTCTGGGGCGGCAGAGAAGGCTATGATACGCTGATCAACACCGACGTTGCTCTGGAGCTGGGCAACATGGGCAAGTTCTTGACCATGGCGCGTGACTACGGTCGTGCAAACGGCTTTACCGGTGACTTCTACATTGAGCCCAAGCCCAAGGAGCCTACCAAGCATCAGTATGATTTTGACGTAGCAACCTGCGCAAACTTTTTGCGCACCTACGGCCTGATGGACGACTTCAAGATGAACATTGAGGCAAACCACGCAACGCTTGCAGGTCATACCTTCCAGCATGAGCTGCGCATGGCGACCGTAAACGGCATTTTCGGCTCTATCGACGCAAACCAGGGCGATATGCTGCTCGGCTGGGATACCGACCAGTTCCCGACCAATGTTTATGACACCACGCTTTGCATGTACGAGGTGATCAAGGCGGGCGGCTTTACCAACGGCGGACTTAACTTTGACGCCAAGGCGCGCAGACAGTCCAACACCTTTGAGGACGTGCTGCTCTCTTATATTGCAGGTATGGATGCGTTTGCGCTTGGTCTGATCAAGGCTTACCGGATCATTGAGGACGGCCGTATCGACGAGTTTGTTGCAAATCGCTATGCGTCTTACAACGACGGCATCGGCAAGTCGATCAGGGAAGGCAAAGAGACGTTGGAGTCCTTGGCTGCATATGCTGCCGAGCTGACCGACGTGATTCCCGCGAGCGGCAGACAGGAATACCTCGAATCCGTTTTGAACAACATCCTTTTTTCGGGAGTCTGATATGAACTTTTACATTGGCATTGACCTTGGAACGTCTGCGTGCAAGGGCATATTGACCGATAGAGAGGGCAGAATCCTTGGGGAGCATAGTGTCAGCTATCCGGTATTCTCCCCCTTTACAAATTGGAGTGAGCAATCTCCCGAGGATTGGTACAATGCTGCTGTCGAGATCCTTCGTGTTCTTTCTCAGGGCAGGGAAAAGGACGTCAAGGGCGTAGGTATCGCGGGGCAGATGCACGGACTTGTTTTGCTGGACGAGCATGACGAGGTGCTTCGCCCGGCCATCCTCTGGAATGACGGACGAAGTGCCGAGCAGACCGCGTACCTCAACAGCCTTGGCGTGCTTCCCGACTATACAGGCAACATTGCCTTTCCCGGTTTTACTGCGCCCAAGATTTTGTGGGTAAAGGAAAACGAGCCGGAGATTTTTGCAAAAGTCAACAAGATCTGCCTGCCCAAGGACTATCTTGCTTACCGTCTGACCGGTGTCTTTTCCTCTGAATATTCCGATGCGGCAGGCATGCTGCTTCTGGACGTGCAGAATAAGTGCTGGTCGACCGAAATGTGTGAGATCTGCGGCATTACGCAGGATATGCTTCCTGTTTTGTATGAGAGCTATGAGGCAACGGGACGTCTTAAGGACGAGTACGGCCTGCCCGATGCCATTCTTTGCGCGGGCGCGGGCGACAATGCGGGTGCAGCGATCGGTACGGCAACCCTGCGCGATGGGGATTGCAGCATTTCGCTGGGAACCAGCGGCACGGTTTTCCTGCCGTGCGACAAGTTCAATACCGCATGCGGTACCGCCCTGCACAATTTTGCGCATGCCAACGGCAAGTACCATCTGATGGGATGCATCTTGTCCGCTGCAAGCTGCAATAAATGGTGGATCAAGGATATCCTGGATGCGGAGTACGGTGATCCCGCAGAGCCGAAGTACGGCCGGACGGGCGTGTATTTCCTGCCTTATCTGACGGGTGAGCGTTGTCCGCATAACGACGTCAATGCCCGCGGTGCGTTTGTCGGCTTGTCCGCAGGCACCTCGCGCGAGGATATGAGCCTTGCGGTGTTGGAGGGCGTAGCGTATGCACTGCGCGATTGCGTGGAGGCAGGCGGTGTCAGGATCGATCAGGCCGTGCTTTGCGGCGGCGGTGCGGTCAGCAAGGTATGGCAGACCGTATTGGCAAACGTCCTTGGCGCAGATATTTATCTTACCAAGTCCGAGCAAGGCCCCTCGATGGGCGGCGCATTGCTGGCAATGACCGCTTGCAAGGAGTACGAGACGGTTTATGCGGCGGCGGATGCGATCGTGGAAAAAACCCTGGCGGTCAAGTGTGAGCCGCATCTGCAGCAGATATATGATCGCGGATATGCAGCCTACAAAAGGCTTTATCCTGCTTTGAAGGATGTTTTGTGATATATTTTGCCGTTGCGTGACTTGGGGACGGAGTCTGTTGTATTGATCGATGTGTCAGAAAAATTATTACATGAACATAGGAGGTGTATGGAGGATACGCTATGAATATGGTGTTTTACGAGATTGAGCATGGTATCAGTGCCAATCACTTCATGTATGAACGGAATACCAATCACTCCTTCCCCTTGCACATGCATCGAAGCTATGAGATGGTGCTTGTGCTGCGGGGCGAGATGAATATGCAGATCGATAAGGAAACGTATCATCTGCGTGCGAACGACCTGATATTGGTCAAGCCCCACAAGATCCATAGCTACGAAACCGAGCAGGGCAAGAGCAACGAGATTGCGCTGTGTGTGTTCTCGGGCGATTTGATTGCAGCCATTTCAGAGGCGTTGACCAATTACCGTTTGCCCTCGATCGTGCTGCACGACGTTCCGGATCTGTACAGAGATATTTTTCTTCATGCGCAGCAGAGCAACGATATTGCTGCGATCAAGGGTTTTTTGTACCTTGTATGCTCCTTGTTTTACCGAGAGCTTGACCATTCAAGCAAAGACGCAAATGCTGCCGATAACGGGCTTTTGCACGATATGTTCACCTATATTGAAAGTCACGTAGACAAGCCCTGTACGCTGCACGAGCTTGCGCAGGAATTGCGTTATAACGAAGCGTACCTTTCCAGAATGTTTCATAAAAGCGTAGGCGTTCCGTATTCGGAGTACGTGCGCAGTATCAAGATCAATCACGCGTGCTATCTATTACGCAACACCAACGAGAGCATATTCAATATTGCGATGAAATGCGGATACGCCACGCAAAGCAGCTTTTACCGCAGCTTCAAGCAGCTGGTCGGCATCAATCCGAACGAATATCGGTTGAAAAGAGAATACTGATTCATGGAAAGCATGAAAAAAGCGGATACCCCGGATGTTGGAGGGTATCCGCTTTGTTATTTAAGCATTAAGCATTGATCAGCGAGCGGCCGTCCCATTCGGGATGCGGCTCAATGCCCATCACGGCAGCGATGGTGGGAGCAATGTCGATCAGGGACGTGTTCTGAACGGTCTTGCCGGGCTCAAAATCGGGGCCGAACAAAAACAGCGGAATGGTCATGTCCTCAGGAGCGGCCGAGCCGTGTGTAAAGTCGTGGCCTCCGTGGTCCGCCGTGATCACAATGGAATATTCCTTGCCGCAGGTCTCGATCACGCGCTTGACGTTGTCGATCGCAATGGACAGGCGGCGCAGGTATTCCTCGCTCATCCAGCCCTTGGCGTGACCGCCCTTTTCGTCCAGATCCAGCATATACAGCATAACGAAATCGGGATGATAACGGTCGATCGCCTTCAGGCAATGGTCGGTCACGGCATTGTCGGAAAGATCGTCGTGATCAATGTTCAGACAGAACGAGAAGGTAAAGCTGCCGGGAGAGGCAAGATCACGCAGATAGTCCCAGTTATAGAACATACCTGTCGTACCGCCGGCCCTGCATACCATCTCGAAAATGCCGGGCGTGGGATTTTCCGGCTTGACGTAAATGTTGGTTTTGATCCCGTGGCGATCGGGCGTTTGGCCGTGCGTCATGGAATAGTGGCAGGGGAGGGTGTCCGAGGGAAGCACTGCTTGTGAGCCGTAATGATAGGTACAAAGCTGCTCCAGCGTTTTTACGTAAGGGTTGCCGCACAGATGCATTGCGTCCGCGCGTGCGCCGTCGATCGAAATGAGAATGACCTTGTTTTTCATTTCCAAGCTCCTGTTTATTTCAGAATTTTTTTGCCGTCAAAGGCGAAAATGCCAAAGCCGCGCCCTGTGGGGTTTCCTGCCTGCAGCCACTTTGCATATGCGCGGCGCATGGTAGTATCGCAGGGCAGCTGATCGTCGGGAAGTGAGGCATGCTTGCCGTACAGTCGCCATCTGTCATGGAAATCATCCGGTGTCTCCTTCCAGTTGACCATTTCGAAATCCCCCATGAATTTCAAGAGGTTCATGCCTTCGGGTAAGAATTCGCGGTGTCTGGGGTAGAGCAGCCAGGAGGAGCAGCCAAAGATCACGATGCCGTCCTCAAACAGGGACGAGAAGTGTGGGTAGGCTGCGCGGTAGGAAGCAAGACGCACCTCATCGGTCAGCGGGATGCCGCGTGAGGGGATGTGCATGTTGATATATTTGTCGCCTTTTGTGAAAATTTTTCCCGAGGACATGGTAAAGTCCTCGCCCTCATAGGTCATGACCTCATACTGGAAGCGGCCGTATGCAAAGCAGGTCAGCTTGAAAAATCTGTCGTACCAATCGGCTACGAACGTACCCACAACGCCCTTGCATTCCACGCATTCGTTGACCTTGCAGCGAATATCGTCCATGGATTCGAAAAAGATCTCGTCCGGAATGCCTTTCTCGCGGTACTTTTGGTGCAGTTGGGGCAGGCTGTTCAGAATCAGCAAAAGATCGAGCGAGTATTCGTTTTGCCCGAATTGCTCGGCAAGCTGCTTGAGCTCGGTCAGCGCGTCCGCCATGGAAAGCGTTTCTGTGACGACGTAGCGATGCACGATGTCGTCATGCGCAGCAGCAAGTGCCGGGTTTCCGTCCAGCATGTGTTCAAGATCGCGGATGCCCTGTGCGACCTCGGGGACGTAATTCGTTTGCAGCAGTTGTTCTATCTCAGCGTTCATGTGCTTCATAGCGTGATATCCTTTCTTTGGATTTTGGATGTATCCGGGACGTCCTTTTTATGGTATCGGATGATGCCGATCACAGCAGACACAATGGCCACAACTTCGTTGACCGTGCCGCCGATCGAGGGAATGAAAAGGTTGTAGATCATGATCAGGGACGAGGTGAGCAGAATGCTCATGCGCAGCTTCTGGGGATCAAAATAGCCCATGGCAAGCGTGTTGAGCATAAGACCAATCACAAAGAAAGTCGAGTGTGCGCCTTCCCATGTAAAGATACTGAGCAGGCCCATGATCAATGCGAGAACAATGGGGACAGCCTTACTTGAAAGGATCTTTTTATCCTTGTGGTAAAAGCAGATGTTACGCACGATGCTGACCAGATTGAGAACCAATGCGACGGTTCCGCCAAGCAGGGCGTAGGCAACACAGGAGATGCCGGTCGCGATAGAAAGCATGACCATGATGCCTTTTTTTGATTTCATTTGATAGGTAACAAAGGACAGGATAACAGCAATCAGACTGATGGCCTGCCCTGCGATTTCTATAGGTTGCATAATGCCTCACTTGAATGGGAAAATGTTTGGTGAAATACCAATGCATTATACCACGCCGGCGTGCGTTTGGCAAGCATTTATTGCCATGATACGGGCAGATTGTCAAAGAAGGATTGCGTTATGTCATGAAAAGGGAATTGCCTTGGGTTGACATTTGTATCGGGTTGTTTTATAATTATTACAATACGGAGTACTGTCGGTTACGGCACGGACGTACACCGTGAAATTATAATTAAAGGAGAAAATACCTATGCGCGCATTGAAACTCTACGTATCACTTGCAGTGGTTGCAACCATGCTGATCGGCTGCCTGGCTTGCCTTGGCTTTACCGCTTCCGCTGCTGCAGAGCCCGAGATCGTTCAGGACGGTCTGGTTGCTTGGTACGACGGTTCCAACAATTCCAACGGTTATCAGGATTCCGACACTACTATTTGGAGAGACCTCTCCGGCAACAGAAACCACTTCAACGTTCGCGTAAACGAAACCAACTACTGGACGGATAACGCGTTCCACATTGATTCCGCATCCTACTACTTCCCCGAAGCAATTGTTGACCTTGTCAACAGCGAGTCCTACACCATTGAGTTTTCCGCAGGTGAGCTTGACCTGAAGGCAACCCACTGGGTTACTCTGATGTGCTCCGATAACGACGAGTTCTCTCTCTTCATCCGCGTTCCCGAGCAGAACGAGGACAGAGACTACTTGGAGTACAAGTACAACGACAGAAACGCAGATCGCCCCCTGGTTGATGACGGTGCTGCAGCACTGGAGAGTGACGGCATTGGCTCCACCATTGCAATCACCTTTGATATGAACGCAGAGGGTGGCCCCGTTTGCATCATCTACATCAACGGTACCGAGGCAGGCCGCGGCGTGCCCGAGTATACCAATATTGCAGATACCCTGACCATCGGTCACGATAACCCCCAACGTGCATGGGCAGCTGACCTGTACAGCATTCGTTTCTATGACAGAGCTCTTACCCCTGCTGAGGTCAAGGACAACTCCGAGGCAGACGACGAAAAGTACCGCTTCGGCATTCACTATCCTCCTCAGGTTCGTTACCCTGACGATGATGAAACCTTTGAGGATGCCATTACCGGTGAATACTTCAACAACGTCATTCCCATGGTTTCCGAATTGGGCCTGATTGAGACCGAGGGCTTCTACGGCACTCACTCCATCAACAAGGAAATCTACGGTGATTGGACCGGCGTACGCGTTAATCCCAATGCCGAATACGATCTTGATGAAGGCGGCTTGCCTCTGACTCCCATGATCCAGATCAACTATTCCAAGTACTGCCGTAAGGCAGGCCTGACCCTGCTCAACGGCGAAGACATTCCTTATGCAGTTGTGAAGCTCAAGGCAGAAGGCGAAAGCATTACCAAGGTAAACCTGCTTCCCGCTGCCGGTGATCATCACGCTTGGTATGAGGCACTTGATAATATTGCTGAAAACGTTAACGAGATCAAGGCAAACGGCGAGACCGAGTATCTGATCTTCGATCTGTCCTACACCTGGGAGGGCGGCATCAACCTGATCTGCCTTGCATTCCCCGATATGGCTGCTGACGCTACCGTATACGTTGAAGAGATCCAGCTCTTCACTAACAAGGAAGCGGCTTACGCTTACGCAGGCGAGGAGATCCCCACCAAGGCTCCCGAAACCGAAAAGCCCACCGAGGACAAGACCGAGGTTCCCAGCGAGAACAAGACTGAGGCTCCCACTACCGACGCTCCCGAGCAGAAAGAGGGCGGCTGCAAGTCTGTTGTTGCTGCATCCGTAGTTGCAATCGTTGCAGCAGCTGCTGCTTTCGTAGCACTCAAGAAGAAGGACTGATTTTTTTCATGAGCGGTCAGGCTTGACCGCATCATAAGTAACCAAGACCCGTACCTTTGTGATATATATCGTTGAGGTGCGGGTCTGTCTGTGTAAATAATCGGAATTGTTTTGTCTTTTTTTGCCGATATACTTGCATATGTCGTCAAAAAAAGGTAAAATAGTATTATCCGTGAGGTATTTATGAAAGCATATAAAATTCTGACATCACAAAAAAGCAGCAGGGCGATCATGATCACCTGCTGGTTGGTTTACATGGTTGCGTATCTGACCAGAAATACGTACGCGGCGTCCATCGTGCATCTGACGGGGCAGGGGCTTCTGACCACCTCGCTTGCGGGCTTGATCAGCACTTGCTACTTTATCAGCTACGGTACGGGACACATGATCAACGGCTTTCTTGCCGACCGCATCAAGCCCGTGACCATGCTTGGCATCGGCATTGTGGGCACAGCCGTGTGTAACGTGCTTATGCCTGTGGTAACGCCCGTAGTTCCTGCCATGGCGGCAGTTTGGCTGGCCAACGGCTATTTTGAATCCATGCTGTGGGCACCCATTGTGGTTCTGCTTTCGGGCAGAATTGAAAAGGGAATGCGCTACCGTGCCATGGCAACCATTGCCTATTCAAGACCGACGGGGCAGATCCTTGCGTATCTGTTCACAGCTGCCTGCTCGTATTTCGGCATCGGTATCAAAGCGCCCTACGTCATTGCCGCCGTTTGTGCACTTGCTACATGCGTGCTGCTTGTGCTGGTCAGCTCCCGCGCATTCTCGGCGCCGGATACGGTCCTGGTTGAGCCGATCCAAAACAAGACCTCCGAAGCAAAGAAATCCGATTCGGTTCTTCGTTTGCTGCTTAGCAGCGGCGCTGTGATCTTCCTTTTGCCCGTGCTGTTCCACGGCATGCTTAAGGACGGCGTTGCCACCTGGGTGCCCACTCTCTTGCGTGACAGCTTTGGCGCGGACGAAACGCTTTCCACGCTGCTGGCCATCGTGTTGCCGATTACCGGGCTTTTGGGCGTATCCTTTGCAAACTTCCTGCTTGGCAGAAAGCGTTTGAAGGGAAATCACGCCGTCATCGGCATTATCATCATGCTGCTGACCGCCGTGCCGGTCTCTCTGCTGCTCAACACGCGCGCGTTGCCGCTGGCCATAGCAGTGATCTGCCTTTGCGCCGTGTCTTTGCTCATGGAGTCCTTTAACCAGGTATTCTCCACGCTCATGCCCACCTGCTTTGCGTCCAAGGGCAGAGCAGCAACAGTTTCGGGCATGATCAATTCGCTGATTTACGGAGGAAGTGCGATTTCGATCTACGCCTTTGGCGCAATTGCCGAATTTGTCGGCTGGAATGTAGCCACCGCGATCTGGTTGGCGCTTGCGCTGGTCTCTGCCGTGATTCTGGCATTCTCGATCAAGCCCTGGCGCGAATTTTTAAATAAGCAAGAAAATTAAACAACATACTCCATTCACAGAAAGGATCTGTACTTATGGAAAACAAAAAGAAGCTTTACGTTGTGTCCAACGCGCACCTGGATACGCAATGGAACTGGACCATCCAGGACACCATTCGCGACTGCGTCAAGAACACCTTGGCGGATAACTTTGCGCTGTTTGAAAAGTACCCGCACTATCGCATGAATTTCGAGGGGGCTTTCCGCTATGCGCTGGCAAAGGAATATTATCCCGATCTTTACGAAAGGCTCAAGCAGTACGTAGCCGAGGGAAAATGGAACGTATCGGGCAGCCAATGGGATGCATCTGATACAAACGTACCCTCGTCCGAGGCGTATATGCGTCAGATTTTGCTGGGCAACGGCTTTTTTGAGCAGGAATTCGGCAAAAAGAGCGCGGATATTTTCCTGTCCGACTGCTTTGGCTTCCGTTGGTCGCTGCCCTCGATCGCTGCGCACATGGGGCTTGTGGGCTTTTCCACCCAAAAGCTGCAATGGGGAGTGGGTACGCCTATCATTCACGAGGATGGCAGCGTGACAAAGCCCATGCCCGATCAGGATGCCGTTCGTATGGATCTTGGCAGATGGGTAGGCCCTGACGGCAACAGCATTCTCGGCTCATTTGTCGGCAACGACTATACATTGAAATTTGAAAAAGATCCCGAGCAGCGCCCCATACACGACCGCAAGGAATACGGCGAAAAGATAGAGCACAATATCAAATATGCAGGTACGCCTGCACACATGCTGTACTTCGGCACGGGTGACTACGGCGGGGCGGCTACCGATGAGTCTGCGCGCTATCTCAACGATGCCGTTGAGCAGAATGGGGAGGATAAGGATTTTGAGGTCATTGCCGGCAGCACGGATCAGATCTTCCTTGATATGACGCCCGAGCAGATCGAAAAATTGCCCGTTTACACGGGAAATTTGCACATTCCGCACGGCTTTGGCACGCTGACCTCGCATGCGATCAGCAAGCGCTGGAACAGAAAATGCGAGCTGATGGCTGATTCTGCAGAGCGCGCAGCCTCGGTTGCTAAGTGGCTGGGTAAGGGCAGATATCCCAAGGAACGCATTGATTTTGCCTGGAAGCTGTTCTTGTGGCATCAGTTCCACGACGACCTGCCCGGCACGTCGATCCTGGACGCGTACCGCTTCAGCTATAACGATTACGTGATCGCGCAAAACGTGCTTGCCGATGAGCTGACTGCCTCTGTCGGCGCGATTGCGGCTACGCTTGACACAAATACTTCGGGACAGCCCGTAGTTGTATACAATCCTGTTGCAGTCACACGTACCGATCTTGCGACTGCCTCCCTGCCCGCAGGTGCAAAATACGCGCGCGTCTATACGGCGGACGGCAGGGAAGTTCCCTCGCAAGTGTCCGTGCTCAACGGTGAGCGCGTGGTGCGCTTTGCCGCAACCGTTGCGCCCGTGTCCTTTACGGTATTCAACGTGGTCGCATCGGATGCGCCTTGCGCGCTGCCTACCGATCTGTGCATATCCGAGAGAGGTCTTGAGAACGGCAGATACCGGGTGCGTATCAACGAGGATGGCCATATTGCCTCGGTTTATGATAAAAAGAATGACCGCGAGCTGCTGTCTGCTCCCTCGGCACTTGCCAAGAGAGAGGATAACAACGAAAAGTGGCCCTCGTGGGAGCTGAAGTACGAGGATACCAAGCTGCCCTTTGCCAACGTGGGCGGCAAGGTCACGGTTGAGATCGCCGAGCAGGGTGCTGCCACCGCAGCGCTCAAGATCACGCACGAGGACGGCATCAGCACGTTTGTGCAGACCGTGCGCTTGATCGCAGGTGTGGATCGCGTAGACGTGGAGAACGAGGTGGACTGGAGAGAGAGAAGAACGCTGCTCTCCGCGCTTTTCCCGTTGACGGTTACCAATTCCGTTGCGACCTTTGATATCGGTCTTGGCGCGGAAACGCTTGGGAATACCGATTCCTTCCCTTACTTCCAGCATTGTGTGCATCAATGGGCAGACATGATGGATGCTGACGGCTCTTTTGGTGTCGCGATTCTCAACGATTGTAAATACGGTATGGAAAAGCCGGACGACAGCACGCTGCGCCTGACGCTGATCCATACGCCCAAGGCCCCCTTCAAGTATATCAGCGGGCAGGACTGGCAGGATCACGGAAGAAATCTCTTCAGGTATGGCTTTACGTCGCATGCGGGCAACCGCGATGGCGTGGCGATCGAGGCAGAGTGCTTCAACAATCCGCTCTTTGCCTTTGCTGCGGATAAGCACGAGGGTAAGGATAGCAAGCTGAGCTTTGCTTGGCTGAATAACGGAGAGGTCGCCATCCGCTGCATCAAACAAGAGGAGAAGGGCGATCGACTTGTGGTGCGCGTGCAGGAGACTGCAGGTCGCGCACATGCAGACGTCAAGCTGACGCTGGCAGCCGAGATGATGGGCGCAGTCGAAACAAACGGATATGAAGAGGGCAACGGTGCAGTTTGCCATGACGCGCACTCCCTGACCTTTGATATGACGCCCTTTGCGGTCAAGACATTTGTTCTTGAGATCAAAAATGCGCAGGACGCTGCCGACCTCGGCACGCCCGTGGCGCTGGAATACAACAAGCGCGTGACCACCTCTCGCCACGATTATACCGCAGGCGAATTCGGGCAGGGAATATCCATCCCCGAGGAGCTGTTTGAGAAAACCGTATACAGCGGCGGCTTGAAGTTTGAACTGGGCAAGGCAGGCGAGAACAACGCCGTGCTTTGCGACGGACAAAAGATCACTCTCCCTGCAGGCACCTCTCGCGTGGTGCTGTTGGCGGCTTCGCGTAAGGGTGACACCAATGTGACCTTTGGCGTGGGAGATAGTCAGGTTACGATAAGAGTGGCCGATTTTTCCGAAAACGTGGGCGCCTGGGATCAGGTTGCTGCAGGTGACGTTGCGTTTATCAAACGCGACACGGTTGCGATCAATTATTCTCACACCCATAACGAAGAGGGCGACCGCCTTTATAAATTCGCCAATATTTTTGCATATACCATCGAGACTGAGGGCGCAGAGTCCATCACGCTGCCCGCAGGTGAGCAGATCGTGCTGATGGCGGCAACCGCTGTGACCGATACGGCAGCAGCCGTCAAGCCCACAGCCCCGCTGTACGATTTTGTAGCAGAGAACCACGCACAAACTCACACGCTGACCTCGGTTGATATGAACGGCTCGGGACAGTATCATCAGGGAGATATGGTGCGTGTTGCCGCACCGCGCTGTAACCAAAACGGCACGTTTGCACGCTTTGGCGGTGATGCCGATATCATATGGCAAGAGGACGTGCAGGCGCTGGTGCGCATGGGCGACAAGGATGTAACCATCTATCCCATCTTCTCTGATTTCGGCGAGAACGTGGTGCTTGGAAAGCCTTGCCGCGCTAACCACAGCCGTGAGAATCTGGGCGAATACCCCGAAAACGCGCTCAACGGTGACAGCAGCAGCAAATGGGCAGGCGTTGCAGAAGCGGCAGAGACCGAAACGGGCCATGCAGGCTGGCTGGAGGTGGATCTTGGAGAGATCACGCCCATTTATAAGTGGCTGGTGATGCATTGCGGGGAATATGAGGACAGGAATGATAACACCGTGGATTATTTCCTGCAATATAAGGCTTCGGCGGATGGAGAATGGCAGACTGCCGACCAGGTATGGGGCAACAGAGAGGATATGACGCTGCGCGAGTTTGCTCCCGTCAATGCGCGGTTTGTGCGGCTGTATATCATCAGGCCCACGCCCCATGCGGACAAGACCTGTCGCATCTACCAGCTGCACGTGTATCGCGTGTCGGAGAAGAATACTTAAAATCAAGACAATACCAATCGTACCTGCGTTGCCTTGCGTGACGTAATGGAGATATGTTTATGAAGAGTGAATCCAAAAATCGAGCAAAGCAGCTGCTCGCGCAGCTGACCTTAGAGGAAAAGCTTTATCAGCTGTCCTGCCAGATGCTGTTCGGTGTCGAACCCGATTACGAGCAGAAGCGCAACCACAAGGAAGGGAACAGCCGTAACCCCGGTCATTTCATGCATGCCAAGCGACAAAAGCCTGCGCCCCCTTCGGAGGTGGCTGCGCGTATCAATCGCGACGTGCGTCTGACCATGGATGCGCACCCCCACGCCATTCCGCCCATGGAGCATGGCGAGGCGTTGCACGGTGCCCAATGGGGCATGGCGACCTGCTTCCCTCAACCCATCAGCATGGCCTCCACCTTTGATGACGAGCTTGTCGCAAGGATCGCTGACGTGATCGGCAAGGAGTGTGCTGCGGTGGGTGTCCGACAGGCGTTGACTCCCGTAGTCAATATTGCGCGGGATTGCCGTTGGGGAAGAACCATTGAGACCTTTGGCGAGGATGTTCTGCTCTGTTCCAATATGGGTGTCGCAATCTGCCGCGGCTTGCAGAATCACGGAGTCATTGCCACCCCCAAGCACTTTGCAGATAACTATTCCTGCGGCGGCCGTGATTCCAACTACTCGGATACCTCCGAGCGAACCATGCGGGAGGTGTATCTCAAGCCGTTTGAAAAATGCTTCAAGCAGGGCGGTGCTATGTCGGTCATGGCTGCCTATAACTCCTGGGAGGGCATTCCTTGCTCCTTCAGCGAGCGTCTGCTGACCGAGATCCTTCGTGATGAATGGGGATTTGACGGCTTTGCGGTCTCTGACTACTGGGGCGTTGAGGGTGTATATGAGGCGCATAAGCTGGTGGATGACTACTACAAAGCGGAAGCCGGCTGCCTGAAGGCGGGGCTGGATGTCAATCTCCCACATAGCTGCTATGAAAAGCTGGTCAAAGCCCTGGACAAGGGAGAGATCACCGAGGCTGACGTGGATCGCGCAGTACTTCGCGTGCTGACTGCCAAGTATGAGATCGGTTTGATGGACAACCCGTTTGTCGATGAAAAAGCGGCTGATGCGCTGGTGCGCTGTGATGCCCATAAGCAGCTGGCGCTGGAGGCAGCCCGCCGCTCCATCGTCCTTTTGAAAAACGAAAACGTGCTTCCGCTGGATCGCAAGCAGATCAAGACGCTGGCCGTTTTCGGTGCCAGTGCCAATGAGCTTCCGGTGGGAAAGAACTATTCGGGGCCGTTTCAGCGCTTGTGGGAGGCCGAGGATGCCAAAACGCCGCTGCAGTACCTGCGCGAATATCTGGACGGATATGCAGAGGTGATCTTTGCAGAGGATGATAAGATCGAGGAGATCGCCTCTGCGTGCGACGCGGCCATCTACTTTACCACCGTGGTGGAGGGTGAGGGCATGGATCGCTCGGATATCCGTTTGCCTGCGTATACAAAAAAGAAGCAGGCGGACGAATCCGCCATCATTGTCGGCAAATTTGAAATTGAGGTCAAGACCAACCAGGAGGAAAGCATCCGCCGCATGAGTGCTTGCAATGCAAACTCCATTGTGGTGCTGCTCAACGGCGCACCCGTGGATATGAGTGCGTGGGTGGATGGCTGCGGAGCGGTTTTGGAGGCATGGTATCCCGGTGAGCAGGGTGCGCAGGCGATGACCGAAATTTTGTTCGGCGAGGTCAATCCCTGTGCCAAGCTTCCCATCACCTTCCCGCGCAGCGTAGGCCAGCTCCCCCTGTTCTATTGCGCCAAGCCCTCGGGACGCGGCTACGGCTACGTGGAAAACGACGGCTCACCGCTGTATCCCTTCGGGTATGGCTTGAGCTATACGACCTTTGCTCCCGAAAACGTGACCTGTATCAGCAAGGGCGACAGCCTGCAGATCTCGCTGGATCTGCACAACACGGGAGATCGCGACGGCGCAGAGGTCATGCAGATCTACCTGTCGGGGCGCAACTGCGACGTGGTGATGCCCATAAAGGAGCTGAAGGCATATAAGCGTGTGGAGGCAGCGGCCGGCAAGACTGTGTCTGTGACGCTGGATGTGCCTGCCGAGGCATTCTGCTACTACGACCGCAGAATGACATATGGTATGCACAACGGCGATTATACGGTGTCTGTTGCAACCTCATGCACGGACGTTCATCAGGCGTTCGAGATAAGAGTGAGAGAAGGGAAGGTGCTTTTGTCACATGGATACGATCAAGATCAATAAGAAAAACACAAAAATGGTCGCGCATGCAGGCTTGTTCGGCATGGAGACCGCCAACACCAATGCAGGCTTTATCGCGGCAGGCAACCGCTCTTACTGGGGCGTGGAATGTGACGTGCGCGTGGCAAAGGACGGCCTTGTGGTCATGCATAACGACTCGACCGAGGGCTTTGCTCCCACGACCATGATCATGTCCGAGAGCACGGTAGAGAACATTCAGACCGTGGTGCTGTACGACAGGCCCTTTTTCCATACCATGGAGGATTACGGTCTGACGCCCGGTATGAAGGCACCGCGCTCCGACCTGCGTATCCCCACGCTGCAGGAGTATATCCGCATCTGTAAGGCCTACGGGAAGGTTTGCGTGACTGAGCTAAAGCACGCCATGACGCCCGAGACCATCGCAGACGTGGTTGCAGCGTTTCGCGAGCAGGAGTACCTTGACAAGGTGGTATTTATCTCGTTTTATTGGGAGAATCTTGTCGAGATCCGCAAGCATCTGCCCGACTGCCCCGTGCAGTTTCTGACCGATCAAGGGCATGAATTTACCGATGCGTTTTTAGACGAGGTCGCAGCGCAGGCTTTTGACCTGGATATTCATATTTTTACGACCACCAAGGAGCTTGTCGAGCGCATTCATGCGCGCGGCATCAAGGTCAACGTCTGGACCTGCGACTGGGTGGACAAGGCGCAGGATCTGGTTGAATGGGGCGTGGATTATATCACGTCAAACATTCTGGAATAAAATCTGTCGGTGCAGCAAAAAAATAGCCGATATGGATTTGTATCCGTATTGGCTATTTTTATTTTGCAGTCCGGAAAAACGGAGCAAAGCGACAGTGGGGGCTTTGCTCTTTCATATCTTTGCTTCATAAAGTAGCAGGAATCTGCTCATAATCGACCAAATTCCTGCTATTTTCCTGCTAACTTATCAGCCCGATCGGAGGCTTTTTTCTTTTTATTCCTTCCTGAACGCTCCGAAAGCAGAGGCGTAGCATAAACCTGCCCCCAGGCCGAGCAAAAGCCCGACAAAAATGTTATGCATGGCAACGCCCATACAAGTACCCGCGCCCGCGCCCACGCACAGGCCGCTTATCAGCTTCAAAACATTTTTCTTGTTCATTGCGTTACCCACCCTTCCGAAAGCTCAGTATGATTGCCACGATGCCGGTACACATCAGGCCGATGCCCATTCCAAACAGGCACCCGGATAAGAAATCCTGAAAGTGCGAGCCACCGAACAGAGAAGTTAGCACTAAGCAAAGAAAGCCGATGACGAGCATGAGCGCGCCGGCTGCGTATTTGTAGTGCCGCTCCATTTTCTGAACTTTGGAAAGTAAATCCTTTACTTGTTCCTCGTCGTAGACACGAATGCTGCCCGGCTCTTTTTCTTCTCCGTCCAAAAGCTCCGCCAGGGTGATGTCCAGCTCACGACACAAAAGCTCGATGACCGAGTAGTCGGGCATACATTTTCCATTCTCCCATTTTGATACGGTCTTGTTTGTAACCCCCAATTTCTCCGCAAGCTGCTCTTGCGTCAGGTTTTTCTCCCGTCGTTTGGCTGAAATAAATTTGCCTATATTGTTTTGATCCATGGTTCTCCTCCTTTGCTTTGCCTCTATGATACACAAAATTCCCGCGTTTGACAATCCCTTTCAGGTAGAGTTTGAGTGGAATGAGCAAAGCGTCCCGCGTATTCTGCTCCAACGTCACGTTTGGGAGTGGAGCTTTAGTCTCTGCCCGACAAACATCGACATATACTGCAAGTGGTGCTTCACCATAATTTTTTAAAGAGAAATTTCTCTGAGCAGACAAAATCCGTTTATGCGAAACGATCACGATCGCTACCGCGGAAAGCACCAAGGCAATGATCTGAACGACTGCAATGATCAGCGATCCTGCTGTGATGGCTGTGACGATTGTTACGATTGCCACGATTGCCACGATTGCCACGACTGTCACGATAAAAATAAAAGCCCATGTATCATCTGTCCGCCCGGCCCTCCCGGTCCGCAACCCTGCGGGAAATGCCGCGGCACTTACCGTCACGCCTCTTGCAGGCGGCACGCGCCCTGTGTCCGCGCATCTTGTGATCACGCAGATCGCTTGATTTTTGCGGTGTGAAGTGAAAAACAGCCTCCGATGCAGCAGCCGTTGAACTGCCCCAAATTGTGCGGACAGCACAAAAAAGAGATCTAAGGTAGAAAATATTAAATTTTAAGCAACGAACTGACATCGCTTTTCGAGCGGTGTCAGTTTTGTTTTGAGTTGGATACGTTCGTAGTTGTAGAAGTGGATATATTCACCTATGAGGAGGCGAGCCTCCTCATAGGTG
>JAZUSJ010000142.1:0-5316 GCA_045606685.1 Eubacteriales bacterium | reverse complement strand
TTTCTTAATTCTTCCACAGTTTTGTCCTTCCAAGGCATCTTAGAATCCTCCTTTTGGGGTTCTTTTATGCCTTCATTATATCACAAAAACTGTATACAATCATCTTGCACTACCTGTATACTATCATACTGCACTATACAGCCCTCGACGTCCCGAGCAAGCACAAACAGCCTTTTGTAGGGACCGGCGTCCTCGACGGTCCAAGCGTAACAAAACCTTCCCCCAAGTGTCATCCTGAGCGCAGGGCGTAGCCCGGAGTCGAACTTTTGCGAAGTGCAGTATCCGTCGCGAAAGCAGGATACGGAACGGAGCAAAAGCGCGAATATTCGCCGAAGGCGAATGGAAGCGGGATCTGCGCAGGTTTCCTCAATGTCTGCTCAGCCTTTGAATGATTCTTGATGCAAAGGCTAACAGGGATGCAATCTGTCCGTCGGTAGGGGGTGACGTCCTCGACACCCCGGGCAGGCACAAGGAATTTATTACATTGTGAGAAAATTTGTTTATGTAGGACGGTGCGGTCGCCGCATGCGGCATGATGTCGCACCCTACCGATGGACGGCTTGAGATTTTTTTACCGCTCACAATCAAATGTAACTTTTGCAGGCGGCGTGTCAGAGCCCTACGCAGATCCCGCTCCGCGCTTCCATACGTCGCGCTCGCGGTTTTGCGTCGCTTCGCTTTTGCTACGCTCTGCAAAACTTCGACTCGGCTGCTGCGCAGCGCTCGCACAGGATGACACTCGGGGGAAAAGCGTACTATGGTTGACACAAAAATGAGATATGTGCTGAGTATGATACTCAGAGTTAAAACGGAGAAAAAGAATGGACATTATTGCAAAAGTAAAAGAATATGTTTTTGAGATGAACAAACAATATTCTGATAGCGCCCCCGATCATTATGATTTTTGGGAGCAGCACGTTCAATTTGTCGTAAAAGAATCATTGATTTTAGCTGACGAGTACCATGCAGATAAAGAAATCGTTGAATTAGGTGCGTTGTTACATGATATTGCACTCATGACAAGAACGGGCTCAAGAAAAGAACATCACTTGAACGGAAAGTGTATTGCGGATGAGCTTTTGACACGCCTTGAGTATCCGGCGGATAGAAAAGAACGTGTAATAAATTGTATATTACATCACAGAAGCAGTCGTAATGCTGAAAATATTGAGGAATTATGCGTAGCAGATGGCGATATTATTGCTCACTTTGATAATATCCCTATGTGCTTTGACTTTGCATATAAATCTAATATTACTTCAATCACGGACTTGAAGAACTATTTTGCCGGTGATTATGCAGATTTGAGTGATCAAAGCAAGCATATATTTGCACAGCGCTATCAGAATATCATGAGTGTTTTGTTTGGTACATTTGAATCAGAATAATAAATACCCCCAACAGATTTTCATCTGTCGGGGGTATTTATTATTAACAAAAAATTACGCCAACGCCTTTTCCAGTCTCTCTCTGATCGCCTTCAAGAACTCCAGGGAATTGACCGAGGTCACTTGTGTGCCGGGTACGACAAGGCCGACCAGGTCCTTGGTCATAATGCCGTCGTTCAAGGTCTGCAGGCAGGCAGCCTCCAGCTTATCGGCAAAGTCAACAAGGTCGTCAAGGCCGTCCAGCTGACCTCTCTTGCGCAATGCCCCCGACCATGCGAAAATGGTAGCCATGGGGTTGGTCGAGGTGGTCTCGCCCTTGAGATAGCGGTAGTAGTGGCGCGTGACCGTGCCGTGTGCCGCCTCGTATTCGGTGGTGCCGTCGGGCGCAACCAGTACAGAGGTCATCATGGCAAGCGAGCCGAACGCGGTGGAAACCATGTCGCTCATAACGTCACCGTCGTAGTTCTTGCACGCCCAGATAAAGCCGCCCTTGGATCTGATGACACGCGCGACCGCGTCGTCGATCAGCGTGTAGAAGTACTCAATGCCCAGCTCCTCAAACTTTTCCTTGTAATCTGCCTCGTAGATCTCCTGGAAGATCAGCTTGAAGGTCTGATCGTATTGCTTGGAAATGGTGTCCTTGGTAGAGAACCACAGATCCTGCTTGGTATCGATCGCATACTGGAAGCAAGCGTGCGCAAACGAACGGATCGAGCTGTCCTTGTTGTACTGGCTCTGCAGCACACCGGGGCATTCGAAGTCGTAGACCGTCTCACGGAAGGTTTGGTTGCCGTCCTTGTCGGTAAAGATCAGCTCGGCCTTACCCTCGGTGGGAACGCGGTATTCGGTCGCCTTGTAAACGTCACCGTATGCGTGACGCGCAATGGTAATGGGCGCCTCCCAGTTGCGTACAGCAGGGCGGATGGAATCGATCAGAATGGGTGCGCGGAACACCGTGCCGTCCAAGATCGCACGAATGGTGCCGTTGGGGGACTTCCACATTTCTGAAAGGTTGTATTCCTCCACGCGCTGGCGGTTGGGGGTAATGGTGGCGCACTTGACGGCCACACCGTATTTCTTTGTCGCGTAAGCCGAATCAAAGGTGACCTTGTCCTTGGTGCATTCACGCTCCACAAGTCCCAGATCGTAGTATTCGGTATTCAGCTCAACGAAGGGGTGGATCAGCTCGTCCTTGATCATGGTCCACAAAACGCGCGTCATTTCGTCGCCGTCCATTTCGACTAAAGGGGTTGTCATTTTGATCTTTTGCATGGTGTTACCTCCATATCATAATCCCATTTTGCCAATCGCTTGCATGCGAGAGAGCGCAAGGGTGTAAAAATCTTTGATCGGCATGGCAGCGTAGCCGTCATGCGTATGTTTGTCGGGCTTGTTTGCAAGCGTCAGCTCGCAGGTCAGGAGGCCGTCAAAGCCGGTGGCACGAATGCGGCGCATCACGCCCTCCCAGTCGGCAATGCCGTCGCCCATTAAAAGGTGCAGATCGTCCGTCCAGAAAATGTCCTTTCCCGTCACGCCCACATTGTCGTTGAGATGCGTGTGGCAAAGCGCGTGGCCGTACACGGTCAGCATATCCTTGCCGCGGTTGTAGCAAAGCTCATGTCCTGCGTCAAAGCAGAAGCCGAGCGAGGGGCGGCCTGCAAAAGCCTTGAAAATCGCGGCAAGATATTCCTCACCCTCCACGTTTTCAAAGCCGAGCCGCACACCCAGCGCATCCGCGCGATCAACCACCTTGGCGAAATTCTCAATACCAACCTCGGTAGGGGTATGATCCTCAAAGCCGATAAAGGGATGCAATACCATCACGGGAATTTGGTGCTTGGCACAATCCTCCAGACAGGCAATATACGTTTCGGTTTCCTTGATGCCTGCATCTCCATCCCGCCACATGGCAGCTACACCGGTAAAGGGAGCATGGATCGAGGTATAGACAAGGCCGTATTGATCAGCAGCCGCACGCCAAAGCGGCGTTTTTTGCGCGTTCCAGCCGGTGAAAAATCCGTCCCAACCAACCGCTGCAAGCAGCTTTACGTGCTCGTCGGGCGGCAGATGCGCACCGCCCATGGCGTTTGTTGCGTATTGATATTCGCCCGTGTACATTTTACTTGTTTCCGTTTGCGTAATAGTTCATCAGGCAGCCGTCCAGAATGATCTGCTTTTCATTCTCGGTCAAGCCCTTGACATGCAAGGTCAGCGCGTGGGCAGAGCCGTCTGCGCAGATCACGGTCGCGTCAAATTGCTCGCAGCCGCTTATCAGCTTTTCTCTGATGTCGGGGACGAACACAAAGTCGCCCTCTGCGTAGGGGAATGCGGTATCTGCATCCAGCGTAAAGGGAAGAATGCCCCAGTTGATGCAGTTGGAGCGATAACGCTTGGTGGCAAATTCATAGCAGATGTTGGCAAATCCGCCAAGCACCTTCTGACAGGATGCCGCCTGCTCACGGGCTGAGCCGTCGCCCGGCTTGTTGGCGAACAGGCAGGAGCCGAATTGTGTATTCTGCGCCAATGCTTTTGCATCGCCCACAACGCTCAAAGCCTTGCAAAGCTTTTCGGAAAGCGTGCCGTCTCTTCTTGCGGCCTCGTCCTTGGCAACCGCCTTGGAGCGTCCGACGTACTCGGGACAGCGGCGGGAGAGCGCAAACTCGGCAAGACGCAGAGGATTGGATCTGTAGGACGAGGTCTCACCCGAGGGGATCAGCTCGTCTGTGGTGGTCACGGGATCGCGAATAACAGCCGCCAGTTCGACAAGCAAATTGTCGGCAAGCGCGTATTGCGCCGGCCAGTCGGTGATATTGGGGCCCATGACAAGCTCGGTTTCGGGCAGTGGCTTGCCAAAGCCGTTGTAAACGCGCTTGTCGTAGGGAGAAGCGTCAAAAACGTAAGGCGCAGGTGTGTAATCGTAATCAATATCGGTCGCAGCCGTGATCACGCCGCCGTTTGCCGCGGTTGCCGCGATAGAACGTGCATCCATCAGCGCTACGCAGGAGATCTGTCCTTCGCCGGGCTTGGAGCCCTCACGGTTGGGGAAGTTACGCGTGGTATGACGCAGCGAAAGACCGTTGTTTGCAGGCACGTCACCCGCACCGAAGCAGGGGCCGCAGAACGAGGGCTTGATGACAGCACCCTGCGCAAGCAAGGACGCGCTGACGCCCTGTCTTGTCAGCTCCAGGGAAACGGGAATGCTGGTGGGGTAGACCGAAAGCGAGAATGCGCCGTCGCCCACGTCGCCTGTTTTCAGAATGGCGTCCGCCTCGCAAATGGATTCGTACATACCGCCCGCGCAGCCTGCGATCACGCCCTGATCGGCATGCACGCCGTCAGCGCATACCTTGCTTGTCAGGGTAAGAGGCGCACCCGGGAACAGCTGCTTAGCCTCTGCCTCAACGCCTGCAAGCAGCTCGGCTGCACGCTGGTTGAATTCGTGAATGGTGTATGCATTCGAGGGATGGAAGGGCAGCGCGATCATGGATTCGACCTTGTCCAGCTCGATGCTGATCATGCGGTCGTAGTAAGCACCATCGTCGGGGGCAAGAGGCGCGTAGTATTCGCCTCTGTTGTGCGTTTCATAGAATGCCTTGGTGCAATCGTCGGTTACCCAGATGGAAGAAAGGCAAGTGGTCTCGGTGGTCATGACGTCAATGCCGTTACGGAAATCCATCGAGAGATTCTCAACGCCCGGGCCGACGAATTCCAGAATTCTGTTTTTGACAAAGCCTCCGGGGAATGCAGCACCCACGAGTGCAAGTGCGACGTCGTGCGGGCCGATGCCGCGCCGCGGCTTGCCACTCAGATAGACCAGCACCACCTCGGGCGCGGGGATGTCGTAGGTGTTAGAGAGCAGCTGCTTGACAAGCTCGGGGCCGCCCTCGCCCACGGCCATAGTGCCCAGAGCGCCGTAGCGGGTGTGGGA
>JAZUSJ010000141.1:0-1948 GCA_045606685.1 Eubacteriales bacterium | reverse complement strand
GCCTCCGACTTCCAACCGGCATTGCCGTTTTCGTCCGATCTGTAACCGCTTAAATTTTCAAACATAAAGCGCGTTTTTTCCAAAGCACCGTCAAAATACGTTGCCGCGCGTGCAGAGCGGTAGGTATCGCGATCCACGTCGCTGATACGATAGGTGTAAATATGCACGGGCAGATCGTAGGTCAAAAAGGTATCGGTACGGTAATCGTCGTACAGCTTTGACATTTCCTCTGCAGGATCGAAATCGTAGAGCGAGCCGTCCCAATAGCTGTGTCGCACGTCTGTTTGCACAGATTCACCGCCCACCTGCGCTCCGTATTTATCGGTACGATCGGGATTCTCGTATTCCCCTGTTTCGGGATCGTAGTGCCTTGTGTAATAAGGATCGATCCCGAACGGAAACAGCAGATTTGCCGTGACCGTCATATCACTTGGATTATAAAAGGTATATTCTGCAGTGACGCTCGCGTCGTATTCCTCAGTGCTGCCGTAAGGGCTTGGGAAAGCCGCTATATCAAAGGTCAATGTTTCGTGCTCGACCACCAAGGGGCATTCGCCGTCCGTGGTCAGCACGCCCGATGCGCTCACACCCTCCCAGTAGGACTCTGCCGAATTGGCAGATACGGGCAAGACGGCAAGCAGGCACAGAAGGGCTGCCAGCGTTGCCGCGAAGGCTGCTTTGATTTGTTTACGCATCATTGTCGTCCTCCTTTTTGGGTTGTTCGGGCGGCGTACTCTGCTCTGCCATCCGTTTCTTCTTGCGCTTCTTGGCACGCACGATCAGCACAACGATCAGCACGATCGCAGCGATCACAACCAACACGGGCAGCACGAAGATCACAAACAGCACCGCGATCATGAACAGCCCGGCCAGCAGGACAAAGGGGAGCGATGTGTCACGCGGTTTTTCACTCTCGCAGATCGAAAAGACAAAATAGTTAAAATCCCCCTGCCCTTCCCAGGTATATCCATCCTCCGTTTCGGTGTACTCGCCGATCTCGGGGAGCATTCTTTCACGCTTGCAAAGCAGCAGATCCGTATTCACGCGGACACGCGTCGTGCCGCATGCGCTCCAGGCATCGTCCTGCGTCATGGCAAAGGCATACGTATAAACGGGCGGATGATAGTAATCGTGTATGCACGGATAGATGGGCGCAGTCACGGTCACACTCACGCGTTCACCCGGAGCAAGCGTCACGTCAAAGAGCTGCCATGGAATGAGATTGTAAGGCTCAAGGGCTATCGCATCTCCAAAGCGGATAAAGGCAGAGTTCTGTTCTCTCTCCAGATCCGCATATGCCATCACGGCAAGGAAATAATCCTGCTCGGACGCACCGCACTCCGGATCGTACCCCTGCATGACGTACTCATAAAGCGTCATGCTTTGGCGCGACGTCAGCGTCACACCGGCCTCAACCTGATTTCCCTTGTAGTCACTTGCCAGCCAATCGATCTCGCCCACGTCCGCTCCGACAGAGCAAACCGTAAGCTCATCACTCATGTAAACGTGCCTATACAGGGTTGCCTGCTCCCCTTGCACGTCAGTGACTATAAGGTCGGTCAGCACGGCACACGTATCGGGATCAGCCTTGACGCTGCCGCTGACCTCAAAGCTTTTATCCTCTGCATCCTTTGCATCAAGGGCGGCAAGATAAGTATATACGTAAACGGGTGCGTCGGGCTGCAGCACGGGATTCGCTGCGCCGGCATCCGACAAATACGCAAGTCCGATTGCAAGATGCTGCGTGTCACCGGCCAGGCTTTGCACGTAGTAATACGGATCGACATAATAGGTATGGCGCTGATCGGTTTGGGCCTTTTGACCGTTGATCTCCACCGTGAATTTATACGCATCGGCATACTCGTTCTCGGTCCGATCAAAATACGGATAGCAGCGCAGCGGCACGGCCAGCTGCTCGGTCACGGTCCGATCGGTGAAGTCGGAGGCC
>JAZUSJ010000140.1:0-55234 GCA_045606685.1 Eubacteriales bacterium | reverse complement strand
GCGTTTCCGATGTTTTTGTCTGCCATGTGGGATCACCGGCCCCTTCAGATAAGATTCTTGATCTGGTGGCTCTGATATACGCTGGAAACGGTGGAGTGATACGCCACGTCCTGCTCATATTTCCGCGCCTCGTCGTTAAAGGCCGCCCTGTTCATGCGTAGCCGCTCCTGCGCCGCACGGATGTAATTTGCCTCGTTTACCGTCTTGAAACTGCTGTCCTGGATCTTCGGCTGAATGTTCAGCCAGTTCCGTTCCTGCCTCTCATCCCATACGATCGCCACAGCCATGCCGAAAAGACGCATCTGCGTGGCGCTCAAATCAAAGGAAAAGTCCCCGTCAATGTAAAGGTCGATTTCGTACTCTTCACCAACGCTCTGTTGGACGGGGAACGTCACGACGCCTGTTTCCGCATCATAAGCGGCGTCTGTGTAAACGGTTTCGGTCACGATTCCGTTATTGCCCGTGATGCGTCGGACAATCGAAACGATCTCGGCGTTGGGAAAGTCTGTCGGAACAGAAACCTCCTGCCCGGTGCTTTCCTCTGTCGAAACCCATTCCAGCGAAGTAAATTGCGGCTCCGTCATGCCGGATTTCAGCCGCGTCAAAAGCTCGGGGGGCCTGCACATCATCGGCAGCGCCTCCTTGACGTAAAGGCTCATTTTGCGGAAAAACCGCGCAGGCGAAGCCGTCAGTTCGTCCGCAAGCCGCACGTCGTCGATTATCACCATCGCGCTGTCTGTCACGATGTCCTGCCAGGTCGTTGCCATGTGCAGACCCCTCCTTCTGTTTCTTTTATTCCGTTGCGTCAGCCGCGTTCATCTGCTCTATGATGCGGTAAAAGTCGCCCTTTTTGTTGCTTTCCGTCTTGCTCATGTCGTTCAGCTTTACCGTGCGCTCCCGCGTCACGTAAGGGCTGTTGTTGGCATACGCCTCATGGTATCTCTGCGCCACGATTTTTTTGTGTCCGTCGCACAGCATGGGATAAATGTTCAGCAGCTCGTCGCCCAGCTCCACGATGTTCGCAAATGCCGCGGGGGTCAAAACCTCTCCGACCTTGTAATCTACGCCCAGAGCCTTGCGCTCTTCATCGTCCAGCCCGTCCGTCACGATCAGCCATCTGCGCTGCATATACAGCCGCACTTTGTCGTCCATCAGGCGGGAAATCTCACTCTTCGGGACGTAAAAACTGCCCGTCTTTCCCACAATTCGCCCGTACATTCCGTTCTCGCCAAATGTCACAGTGTTGTCGTCCGCAACCTCGGCCTGCCACAGAAAATGCACTTTTGCGGTGTCTGCGGTGATGTAAACAGGCTGTACCGTCGCCGCCTTTGCGGTTTCGATCTGCTGCTGAAGAGATACGATCATTTCCCGCAGCGCCTTGATTTCTTCCGCCGCTTCGTCCGCTTTGGACTTTTTAACTTCGTCATTTACGGGCGTAATTTCGTCATTCTGCTGTCCATTGACGATCTTGACTTCTTCCACAGCGTCTTTCACGGTTTCCTGCTTCTTTACGGTCTTCCTCGTTCCGGTGCCTTTTTTCGCGTTTGCCATGTTTGAGGCTCCTTTCAGTCTCACAGTTTGTTTTTACAGCGCCCTGCGGTGCCGCCCCGCATAAAAGAAACTGTTCGGGCGTGATTTGCGGGGCATTTTGCCCCGCGTTTGTCCGTCATCAGACGGTGAAGTGAGCGATCTTGCTGGCGAAAACAGCGGCGCTGTCCAGAGCGATGGTCAGATTCAGACCGATTTCGAAATCGGCGCTCTTGGTGGGGTCGATCTCGATGGTGATGGGAGTGGCGCTGTTGTAAGCAATCGTCAGAGGCTTGCGGCCATTGGCAGCCATCATCCAGATGTCGTTGTTCGACAGGATGGTGTCAACGGTGGTGTTCTGGGTGCCGGGAACAACGGCGTCATTCACGGGCATCAGACGAACGCCCAGATAATTGCCCAGATAGCCGGTGTCGTTATAGTCGCGGCCCAGCAGCATGGCAAGGGCGGCGTCCATATCCGCGTTCACGGAGCCGGTCGCCTGAGTGGGGAGCACCTTGCTCAGAGCGACACGGTTGCCGACGGCGATCAGGTTGCCGGTGGCGGTGTCGTTCAGAGCGGCGATCTTGTTGGAGCCGATGGCCCAGTTCTGCGCGGAGAAGATGTAATTCAGCGCGGAAGGAATCAGGTTGGTATCGGAGGCAGCGGTGGTCATAGCGGCAGACCACATAGCCATGGTCTTGGAGTACATTCCGGCCACGATGTTTGCGAAGAACATACCGAAGTCCATACCGGTGCCGATGAGTTGCGTCCACTTTGCCGTGACCATAGCGGTTTTGGGCTGAGGATTCAGCGTGTAAGTCGCGGTATAAAGGCGATTGCGAGGCACAGAGCGGGAAGCGCCCCAGGAGGAATCCTGGAACAGAATGATGTCGTTGGAGTTGACAGCCAGCGCATAGGTCTCGCCAAAGCCGACCTCGACCACATCGGCAAAGCGGGAAACCGCTTCGGAATAAACGGCGGGCAGAATAGGAGTGACGATCTCCTGATAAATGCCCTGAAGCACCGCATAAAAATGGGCGTTGCCGTAGTAGTTCATGCCGTTGCGGCGGAAGTCCTCCCAGGTGGCAGGAGCCGCAGAACCGTTGTACTCGGCGCACTTCTTGGCGGCGTACATCAGATGATCGTGCTGGAACTGCTCGTTCAGCTTGCGATAGTCAGTATCGTTCAGCATGACGCTGTTGTTGGTCATAATGCCGAGAGCCTTGTCCATCGCGTTTTTGCCCTTCTGGGCGTGGGCGTAGGCCAGCATACGGCCCTTGGCAACGATGTCGGCGCGCTGATTGGTGCCGTCGGAAACCTCGTTGGCTTTCACGGCGAAAATAGTGTCGGAAACACTGTTCAGATTGATCTTAGCCATGTCTTACACTCTCCCTTCTCAGGCCACGACGGTCTTGGCGACCACATCCACGTAGCCGAAGCTGTTTCTGGTGCCTTCGGTGAAGTTGCCGGTGCCGCGCAGCTCAAAGTAGATCGCGCCGTTGGCGGTGGGAGCGGAGGCGGCAGGGGTCAGCAGGCCGTCGGCGATGGTGAAATAGGTGTTGGAGCCGAGGGCAGCGGAAAGGTTGCCGACGCCGAAACGGTAAACGTTCTCACCGTTAAAGTCGATGCGGGTAAAGGTGCCGTCGCGCCCCTCGGGGATCGGCAGACCCAGAGTGCTGTAACCAACAGCCCAAATGTTGCCGTTGTTGCCGGAAACCATGGGCCATTCGTAGGTGTTCGACGCATAAATAACGTCGTTGGCGGTCACACTGTCAGCGGCAGCGTTCATGATCCAGGCGTTCTCGTTGTAAACGCCGGTGTAGCCCTCGTTGGGAAGCTGAGACACGCGCACACACAGCATACCGGCGGAGCAAACGGCGTCAGCAGATTCCTCCTGGTAGCGACCGGTGATGTTCACCAGGTCTTCGCAGCGGTTGTTGGTGATGCGAGGCTCAAAAGCGGTGTTGGTAATATATGCCATTTTCTTTCACTCTCCTTTATTGTTTATCGGATGCCCCACTTACTCAGAAGCCCGTCCACGGAATCGTCGTTGGCGCTGTTGGTGCCAAACTTCTCCCATGCAAACACGGTCTTCTTTTCGTTGGCTTTGCGCTCCATAACAGCGGAAGCGCACAGGGCGAGGACGGCGTTGCGAACGCACTCTTCGCCGTTCCACAGGTTGTCTTTGCCCATGCTGTTTGCGTAAACGCCGTTGTCAATATCGCTCATAACGCTCTGGATCGCGTCTTTGCCGATATTCTCGTCGTTCACGCTGTTGAAAGCCTCCAGCGCGGTTTCGGCGGCGTTCTTCGCAGCCTTCACGCGGCGGGCGCTTTCGGTCTCCTGCATGGTACGAATGGTATCTTTGGCCTCTTTGACCTCGTTGCGGCAGGCTTCCAGTTCGTCCGACAGGCGGTTTGCCTCGGATGCGTAAATGTCGCACATATCAGATACGGCAACATCCACACAGATTTCCTCCGCTTCGTCAAAAGCGAAACGGGCGGTGGCGGCGACCTTCTGGATTCTGCTCTCGATCACTTCACTATCCCCGGCGCTCATGGTATAAGTGCAGGTGATCCCGGACTTATCCATCATGCAGAGATAGATGGTGCTTTCATTCTCAGCAGCGGCGACAACGTGATAGCCGTCAAACTTCTTTGCCAGCTCCGCCGTCTGCTTCTTGGAAAGCATTTTCATTGGCTTTCTCACTCCTTTGTTTTCAGTTTGCGGCTTTGTTTCGTTGTTTTTGAGCGCCGCCGCTTGCAGTTTGATATCTTTAAGCTGTTCCTGCGCTGCGGCAAGCCTCTGGATGTTCGCTCCGGGGATGGCAGGCGAAACGTGATCTCCCAAAATCGTCACGCCCAGTCCGTACCACTCGGTAAATATTTCAATGTCCCCGTTGGTCTCGCCTTCCCGCACGTCCGTTTCCGCAGATACTTCCATCCGCCCTGTACGGATGATCTTATCCACCAGTTCCGGCGCGTAAAAGCGGAAAAGCCGCCCCGTCGCTCTGATCCATGTATGGCCGTCCCTCTCAATGAGGGAAAAGTCATCTTTGTTTTCAGAAAGTGTTCCGACAATGCGCTCCGACGTCGCATCCGTAAAACTGTAATACGTTTCGCCGTTCTCGTCGGTCATCTCTCTCATGTTGTGTCCGTCTCCGACCTGACGCCCGACAAAGGCGCACAAAATCGGCGTTCCGACAAACGTAAGATAGTATTTATCCAGATTTCGGTAATCCCATTTGTTCCGGTTTACACCGTCGCGCATGATCCACAGCTCCACGCCAAACTCATAGTCCGAAAGCGCCTGTGTCACACGAAGCTCTCCGATGGTATTCCTTGCAAATCCACCTCCGTTTATCTCAAACTGCTGTAATTGTCCCGCGGGGCGTGATTTTCGGCTCCCGTAGTCCGTTGGGACACGCGCCCGACCGCTCTAAATCGGTCTCTGCGGCGTCTATCCGTCGTGTCAATGGGTGCAGGGGCCAGAATTGAACTGGCGACCTCCACGTAAGGAGCGTGGCGAGCTGCCTCTGCTCTACCCTGCGTCATTTCCCCCGTTTCCGGGGGATATTTCATTCCTCGCCGCCTTTTTTTGCCAAAACGTACACTTTGTCAGCCACGATCCGGCATCCGCCCTTCCGCGTCTGAATCCTCACGTCATAGCCCTTCCGCAGCGCGTCATTGATCGTTTCAATGTCTTCTTCCGTGATGTAGGGCTTCTGTTTTTTACTCTCCATAACTGTCCAGATCGCCCTCCTGCCCGTCAGAAGTGGCCTGTCCTCCGCTGTCCGGTCTTCCGCCGGGATTCAAGTCGTGCTTGATCTGCGGCGGGAGGTTTCCGTCTCCGTTTTTGGCGCTGTACGTGGAAACAAGCGGCAGACGCCGATCCATCAGCTTGCTTTCCAAAATGGCGTCGGAAACAGCAATGTCTTCAAAAATGGAGCGGTCGTGCATGGCGTCAAAAACCAGTGTGTCGGGCAGGATGCCCAGCGTCATGCCCTTCTGCGCCTTTTCCTCCATGTCCTTGTCTGTCGCAAGGCTCCCGAACATCTTCAGCCGGAAATCATAGGCAAGATTCAGCTTTGAGATAATCACGCGGAACATCCGCTCAAATTGCCGATAAATCTGCTCTGCAAATCGGCTCTCAATGGAAAGGCTGATTTGCGCCACGCCAGCCCTCGGGTCGTCCGAAACCGGCAAAATAGCGGAAAGTCCCGCCTTGCTCATGGTGTCGGAATATCCCTGCTGTACGATGTCCATGGCGCTGGGTGCCTCTGCCAGTTGGTGCATTTCCATGTTTTCCAGCGGCGCCATGTAAAGTCCGATGCCAGAAGTGTTGTTCTGCGTCAGCATCTGATACCACAGCGCACGGAACAGATTCATGCCCGCGTTGGAAAGTTTGTATGGGTCAGAGGTCGTCGCGTCCCTGTCCTCTCGATACGGGATTTGTCCCGTAAGGATCGAAACCAAGGGATTCTGCAACAGCTCCAGTTGCAGGCTTTCCATCTGTGCAAGCTGGATCAGGTCGATAAACAGCCCCGTAAACGGGCTTACCACCGTCCGGCTTACATCGTCCACTTCAAAGGTGAATACCCTGTCCACGGGCAGCGTGACCCAGTAAAACCATCTTCCGTTCTGGTAATAGGCTTCTACGTTGCGCAGTCCGCCGCTTTCCCGCCGCGCATTGTAGGCCGCCATGTTGACCTTCGACCCGAACACAACGGTTTTCCCAAGGCCGGACGGCGCTTCTCCGCCCGTGATGTCTGCAAACTCAAACACATACGGCAAAAACAAATCGCCAAATTGCCGCACGTCCGTCCCAGGCTCCGCAAAATACATCATGTTGAAAGCAATCGTGTATTTGCTCACATTGTTAAAGCCGACGATCTTGACCCAATCGGACGGAAGCTGCTGCATAAAAGCGTGTTCCACTTTGTTGTGGGTCTTGTCCACACGGTATCTCGGCGTGTAAAAGACCTTCCCTTCCTGAATCGCCTGTCCCACGATCATGTGGGCGTTTTGCTTCAGGTCAAAGGCTTCCCGCAGCTTTTCCGCCAGCTTCCATTCCCGCCAAAATGCGTCCCTTTTTGCCTCGTCTTTATCCAAAAACTGCGGCGCAACATAGTTGTGATAGGTCAGCAGGTCTTGATAAACCTTGCGGATGTGAAACATTGGATAGGCGCTGTATTCCAGCGCGTGTTCCACTTGTCTGAGCGGCATTTCGCTTCCTTCGGGATTCTGCACCATTTTGGCAACGTCGTCTTTTGTGTAGTTCGCAGGCGTAGACGATATGCCTTTCACGCGGCGGTTTTGCAGCGCAGGGTCATTGATGGAGTATTTGTCGCCCGTTGCGGTGGCAAAGGCCGAAATCATGCTCTCAAACGGCATATTGCCGTACTTTTCGGAAAGCTCGCGGAACTTGCCGAAAATCTCCGGGAAGGTGGCGTACTGCAAATCGCGCAGTTCTTTTGTCAGTTCATTCATTCGCACTCTCCCCCTTCCGCTTTTCCGATTCCAGCGCAGCTTCCAGCGCAATCACCATGTCGTTCAGCGATTTTGCCGCCTGCTCTTGATGCCGCAGAGCGTCTTCCGCCAAAAGAAGCACGTTGCACTCATAAAGCCACTTTTTGTCCGCCTCAGTCAGCGCGGAAAAATTGTCTCTGTCAATCTGCATGGCGTTTTCCGTTTCGGAATCGCAGTAGATCAACACGTATTTCGCCGTAATGCGGGAAAACCGCTTCTTTTCTGCCTCCGCCATGCTTTCCTCGCTCACGGGGAGCGCAAACAGGCGATATTTTACCTTTTGCTTTTCGCTCATATGATTCTTCCTCCCCGCCGTCCCATCGGAAGCCTTGTGTTCGATGGCATTTCTGAATCACGAATCAGCGGCTGTCCCTTGTACTTTTCCAGCACTTCCCACCAATCGCTCTTTCGCTCTGCCTTTTGCAGATTTTGTCGTTCAAGGTGCTGTGCAAACCGCAAGGCATATTTCAGCGCCGACCAACTGTCTCGCTGGATGCTTTTGGAGATGCGCCGCTCTGATACCGTCGCACCGGAAAGCACTTTCTTCAGGTTTTGTATCTGTCCTACCAGTTCCCGCGTCTTTCGATACGGCGCGTAAATCTGATAGTCAAGGTTGTCGTCTTTGATCCTGTGGTACTTCTTGTATGCCTCTACGCCAGCGTTGCCGTTGGAGGTCAGCAGTACCACGTTTCGGTTTTCAAACTGGATCTCGGCGTTTCGGATGATCTCGCTGTCCGGGTCTGTCACGCCAGGGCCGCCAGCCTTGATCGGGTAAATCACCGGCAGCGCGTTTTCCAGCTCGTATTCCGTGTCGCTTGCGTGATTGTAAATGCACAGCGGAGCCAGCCCGTCGCCCAAGTCCATCATCAACGCCTGAAGTACGCCCTTTCCGTATTGCCAACTGTCGATCGCAATGTATGTCTGCGACCCCTCACAGCAAAAGCGATACCACACGCGCTTCAGCCGCTTTGCCTGCTCCATGAATCCGCCGTTGGGAGGCCAATCGTCCACCCAAACAACTTCTTTCAGGTATTTGTCGCGCTTCAGCCATTCTTTCTGTTTCGTGCATTTCACCACGACACAAGCGCATTTCGCGTTCTTTTTGTCGTCCTCATACGAAACGTCATAGCCGACAATGTAAATCACGTCCTGCGCGGCAAGTTTGTTGTCCCTGTCCTTGCAGCAGTGGTGTTCCTCCATCAGCATGAGTTTCCGGCTTTCCGTCAGCACTTCATCCCGCACGATCGGGTTTTGGTCTGTGCCTGTGTACCGGCTTTCCATCTCGCGCATCCACTTGTCCGGGGTGCTTTCCTGCTTTCGCTGCTCCACCCACTCCAAAGGCCGCATCTGCGACAAAACAACCACTTGCCACGGAACGTCCATGACAAAGGCGCTTTGTCCTCGCTGCATGGCGCGGAGATGTGCGCATCTGGTCTCATATGAGTGATTCTGCTTTCGTCCCGCCGACGTGATGCTGTGCTGCTGATAGGGGATATATGTCCTGTCTCGTTCGCCCTGCACCATGTGTACCATTCGCACGGCAAACAGAATGACGGTGGAATACTCTTCAAAGTCAAACGCCGGGGCCTCTTCCTGCGCGTACTCTTCCGCGATCACGCTGTGGATGTTGTCGCCTCGGGTGCCGTTTACGGTCAGCATGGAGCGGTAAGGCGTGGAAATGCCGAAGTCCTCTTTTGCCATGCTGTCAACGTTGTAATGCTTTGTCAGCGCCGGATATGCGTCCTGCATCTCCTTATAGGCGCTCTTTGCAAGTTTCGCCTGCTGACGAAGGCTCGGCCCGTAATACGATGTCTTTGTCCCCGGCCACAAAATGCCGTTCGTCAGCTTGTATTTGAAGATCGTGTTGGTCTTTGTCAGTGAGCGGCAGCCCGTTATGTCCACGTACTGATACCGCGCAAAAGCTCGTACCATCACTCTCTGAATCAGCTCTTCGTTTTTGTAATTCGCGCCGTCGTCACGCATGACGTCCAATAGTGCATCTGGGTACCAGCGGAAAAAAGAGATCAAAAATGCCCAACTGTCGTTGCAGTATTCGTCATAATCCCGCTTTTGCGTCCCGTCGTCCTGTACCCACCCTACGTTCGCAACTTTTGTGTAGGTCTTGTTCCGGCGCGTTTCAAACGCCCTGTTTTTTGCCATAATATTTCCGCCTTTCCTCTTTCGGCGGGCGGGGCTGACGCTCAAACTCCAACGTTTCGTATGCTTTCAGCTCGTCTTCGTTAGGGGATTCCGCAAACTCCGGCGCAACGTTCTCGTCAAGCCGCGTGTTGTCTGTAAACTCGGTCATCTCCGGCATACCGTCGTTTGCCCGCATGGTGTTGATGATAATGCGGATCATCTGGTCTGCGGCATCCAGCGTATACGGGTATTTGTGCGACGGATTCCCGCCAAGCGCACCAAGACGGATCAAAAGCTGCTTTTGAAGCTCCGGCAGCGAAAGGATTTTCCCCTTCCGCAGAAACCCGGCCTTTTCCAGCTTGTCCACGATCGTGTCAATCCGAAGATCCTCTACCGGCTTTTCGTCTTTTTTGCGGAGATTTTCGGCAGAAAGATTGTCCTGAATCATTTTGTTCAGTTTCGCGGCAATGTCGATGTTGTCTTTCCCACCGGCAGACAGCGCCTTGTCTGCTTCAAACCTCATGCGGGAACACACTCTCAGTGTGTCTTCCTGCTGTGCGTCCATGCCTCCCGCCCGCTGAAGACGCGCCGCATAAGTGTCAAACAAACTGTCAAGCCGCTGATAGTCCTGAACAGACAAGCCTTCGCCCCATGTGTTTAGCCACTTTTCCATCTGATCCGTAGAGTTCTTCAACACAGATGAGATGTCGGTCGTCCCGTCCAGAAAGCCTTTCTTTTCCGCTTCCCAATCCATGAATCTGGAAAGATTTGCGATATAGGCGTTCCACCCGTCCGGCTCTCCCTCTTCCGGCAGCGCGGCCTCTACATACGGGATGTCTCCGATGATGCAAGTGTAAAAATAAGCCGCAGACGCCCCCAGCGCCTTTTCAATTTTCTTGAAGCGCCATACCAAGTCTTTGTCGGATTTCATGCCTTGCCCCTCCAAGGTAAATAAAAATGCGCCCACCACGTACCAGTTAAGGTTGCGCGGTGAGCGCAGAACATATGTTTGCTTTTATTCGCCTGATAATATATCAGATTTTTGGCAAAAGTCAATACTTTTGCAACAATTTTCCAAAAGTATTTTCCCTCCGCACCTCTCGCAAGTGATTTCAACAGTCGTTCCACCGTCGATTTCAACCTGCACAACACGCCCGGATTTCTTGATCGTGACCGTGTTCCCGTGTCTGATTCCTACCAGGTGTCCGTTTTTGCACATCACTTTCATGGCGTCCGCTTCGGCATTTTCTCTGTCCGACCTCCGGCAAAAAAATAGTCGTTGAATCGCCTTTCGGCATCCCTCTTTTTTCTGATTTCCCTCGACTTTTTTAGCGCCTTTTGGTATTCCTGACAGCTTTTGTAACAGTCATAAACAGGCTCATGCCGATGGTCACAGTCTTTGCATGGATATTTTACCATGTTCCACGCCCTTTCCCGTCAAAACGGAAGGTCTTCTTCGTTTTCGTCCAGCTCAAAATTGGAAAAATCCTGCTGCTGCGGCACTTCCACCCGTTCCGCAGACCGCCGCTTTTCCGATTCCTGCGCCATGCTCCTTGTAAACTCAACGGCGTCCGCCACGATCTCACTCGTCACACGCTTGTTCCCGTTCTTGTCGGTATAAGAGCGCGTCCGCAGTTTGCCCTTGACGATCACTTTTTCCCCCTTCTGCACAAACCGGGAAACAGCCTCGGCCTGCCCGCCCCATGCAACTACCGTGAAAAAGTCCGCAATTTCCGGGTTTTCGTCCCGTTTTACGGCGATCCGGAAGTCCGTGACAGACGTTCCGCTCTGTGTCTTCCTCAGTTCCGGCGTGTCCGTGATGTTTCCGCTGATTGCAATTACGTTCATTCAGATTGTCACCTCAAAATCTTCTTCGTTTTCCTGCGGCTGTTCCGCCGCCTCTTCCGCACTTTCAAAGGCGTCAGGCGTGTCATCCACCGGCGCAGAGTTAAACGGCGTTTCCGGCTGAAGCAAAACAATGTCACAGTTCAGCTCGCTCCAATCCTTGATTTCGCCGTCCGACGTGGTGTACTGCCGCTTTTTCCATGTTCCTGCGACAAACACATAGTCCCCTGCCTCCAGACCGTTCGCATATCGCGCAACGGAAGTATCTCCAATGCAAATGCAGTTCATGAACTCTTTCCGTGCGTAAGCAATGCAGAAGGTCACTTTCGGCAAACCCTTTTTCTGCGTGAACGTCTGCTTTGCATCCCGCGTCACCTTGCCCCACGCGATCAAATCCCGTTCAACAGACTTGTCCTCGTTTTCTCGTTTTGCTCCCGCAATAACCGGCATAGTGCGTCACCCCTCGATCAGTTGAAAAAATCTTCCTGCGCGTCTTCACTTTCCTTTTTTGCTGCCCTTTGTTTTGCCGGTTTTTCGACAGGCGCTTCCACATCGGCCCGTTCACGCTCCACCGGCTGCACGGGAGCTGGATCGTCAGCATAGATCACAGGCTCTTCCGTCCGTTCCTCCAGATTGTCCGCAAAGATCATGTCCCGCACCTGCATGGGCGCCGATCCGTCAGAAAGAAGCTGCTTCATTACGGTTTTTTTGCACATCTTCTGGTGGGGAACGCTGTCGGGAAGATCGTACCACGGAGACCCGCTTCTCAGATATTCCGCGTCGCTCTTGCTCAATTTCCCAGCAAGCAAATCGTTGTACTTGTCCAGCGAAAAAGCCTTAGAGTAGCGATCTGCATGACGGAGAATCTTATCATGCGTCCAGTAGGTGCAACTAAAAAAATGATTGTTCGCTGCGTTCAGAACATAGTAGGCGTAATATCCGATGATCGGACGCTTCTCCCGCTCGTTCTCATCCTCGATCCAGTTGAATGTGGGTTTTCTTGTGCGCTTGTCCGGCCCTGCGTATTCTCCCTCTCTCACGTCGATCACGTCAAGGTCGTCATACTTGCCGGAACGGATGGCAAGCTGCCGCAGACCGCGTTCCTGAATCTGGAAACTTGCCTTGTCACCATAAGGGACGATGGCATACTGCCCCAACGCAAGGGATAACCCCATGCCAACCTCTCCACGAAGCGCCGCCGCAATAATGCTGTTCCCGTCGCACTGCTTCAGCTTTTCGTTGGAGCTGACGACAGAGATAAGGGTGGAAACAAGCGAGGCTGCGGTCTGCGGGTCTTTTACGCTCTTTTCGATCATGCCTCGCACACTCTGGCTGTTGATAAAACTCGAAAATGTGATTTTCTGATTTCCTGCTTGCACAAGGGAATTGTTCTGCTTCATTTTTCGCTCTCCTTTTTATTTCGTTTTGCAACCATCTCGCCCAAAAGCCCACATTCCTCCAACGGCACTTCGCGGATTACTTTTGCGCTCTTTACAGGCACTTTTCCGCATCCGTTTTCGGGGACGATCACTTCTGATTTTTTTACCTGCAACTCCAAAATCGCCAGATCATCCCAATCTTTCCCGTAATTTACCGCCCATGCCGGATAAGACATATGGATTCCTTCGCCGCAATCAACGGATGCTTCAGTCGTAAGTCCGTCGGCAACCGCAACCTCTCCGATACGGTATATAAAACGATTATCATGATCGGATTTGTAAATCCCGTCTTCCGTTTTATGCACCGCCTTGTAAAGCAGACAGGTTTCGCCATCGGACGGAAGCCCGTTGAAAGACAGGTATTCGTCGATGTTCCGCGGGTCATAAACAATCCTCGCGTTTCCGTTAATTTTGATTTCGTGCGTTTTCGTTCTGTCTGGTGCCTTAGAATTGCCCCACAACTCGGCGCGGGAATTGTCCCACAGCACGGCGCTGGAATTGCCCCGCAGCACGGCGCTGGAATTGCAGCCCAGAACTATCCGCGCAGATTTACGTGGGGTTACGTCGATCGTAGTTTTGCCAATAATATTGATAATTCCATCAAAGTCCTGCGGAATTGTGTCAAACTCTGCTTGCGTTTTTACAACGATTTCTTTCATGATTCGTTTGTCCTTTCTCTGTGTAATATCGCACCGTGCTTCTGGCGCATCCCGTCCGCCTTGCAACCTCAGAAACGCTAAGTCCCTGTCCCAAAAGGATCACAATAACCTCTCTTGCGTCATGCGCGCTTTCTCGCTTCGCCGCGGCAATCTTTTTGGATAGACAATCAACGCACTCCGCAAACGGGCAGCACAGGCATTTGTCAATTTTCTTTTGTTCTTGCTCTGTGATTGCTTTTACCGGCTCGCCGGCATCTGCGCTCTGCCACGGCTTTCTTGCCGAAATCATTGTGCGATATGTTACTTCCATGATGCCCTCCTGTTAAAAATGCCGCCTCGCATACTCCGCCATCAAAAGAGCCTCCGCAAAGCCGTCATCGTCCTTTCTGCTCCGCTCTGTGCGCCGCAAAGAAACTTCCGGGAAAAGGCGCTTGCACACCGCGATGGACGTGTTTTTGTCACTCGTCACGGAAAACTCTTTCTTCCACTTTTGCGGCCTCACAAGCTCGTATTTGACGCCGTTTGCCATCAAAACGCCTTGGATAAACCCAAAGTTCTCGCCAAAACTAAAAACCGACGTCACGCCTTGTCCCGGCATGGCGCTCACGTGTTCCAGACAGCACACCGCGCCCCCCTCAGCACAAATCCGAATGTTGTCAGCATAGTCCCTTTCGTCAAACGGGATCACGCTTGCGCTGTCGCCGTCAATCATTGCAAGCGCACCGCTTTTTCCGGGGTCAATCCCTAAATAAATCATTTTGGCACCTTCCCGTATTTGATATTGGCTTTCACAAGGAAGTTCTTCAGCATATCTCGCTGTGGAGCCGTGACCCACACCCGGAAATCAATCCGGTATAAGTTCTCATTTGCGTCCTCGATCGCAGCCTTTTCAACCACGCCTTTTTCGGGGTAGTGATTCGAGATCACCGGGGGCTGTTCCTGCGCCTTCTGCGCCGCCATTTGCCGCGTATACTCGTTCATGGCAGTAAGTGTCTGATTCTTTCGGATCGTTGCTCCAAGATCGTGACATGTACCGTAATAGTCCAGCAAACTGACCTCAAACTCGCTGTTCAAACTGCAAATGGTCTTGATGTCTTCTCTGGCGGCCTCCACCTTTTCGTCGATTTCCGCCATGGCCTTTTCCAGAGGAAAGGTTGCGTTCTGCCACTTTTGGTCTGCAACGTCAATATAGTCCAGCACCTTCATGTCGATCAGTTCTTTCGCCACGTTGGAAAAGTATTCTTGCAGCGTCGCTTGTTTTTCTTCGCGCCGCGCCTCGTCAAAGGCTTTAATCTGTGTATCAAGACCATTCGCCGCATCATCGCACAGCGCGGTCAGCTCCTTGCACTTTGCTTCAAACGGCTCATAGCCCTCCAGTACGGCTTTCTTCGCTGCCTTTCGGCACGATTCAATGTTTTCTTTTACTTTGCGAATGTTGGCGCGGTATCCTTTACACGCCTGAATCGTGTCCTCCGTGACCGCCATCGTGCGATAAGGCTCCAGATTTTCCACAAGCCAGTTTTTGACCTCGCCAAAGTTGGCTTCGATCGCAAACTCCCGCGCAGGGCGTAAATCTGTCTTGATCTCAAAACTTACTTCCTTGCTCATGCCGCTTCAACCTCTCTCAAAAAATATCTCGCATACCTCGTTACCGTTCCGTCAGCATTGACGTGTTCTTCCATGACCTTCTCAATGGGATATCCCTCATGCCGCAAGTCCCAAATCCTTGCGCCAAGCCTCATGCAGCCGAACTCAATCAGCGCGTCCATCGGTGTGATGCTTCCATGCTCCTTCAGCCACATAAGGATTTTTTGCTTTTGGATAACCTTTCTGGCGCCCATCTTTATCCCTCCATGTCGTACTTGTCGATTGCCCTGATCCGCGACGCCCACGATGCCGAAACCTCACTCTCCGGCACATTTACTTCCGTCACGATCGCTCTCTGCTCCCCGTGCGGCGTCGGCGCAAGCACCTTGTCCATAACCGCCAGCGGCAACTCTGTTTTGTACGTGTAGCTCATGCCGCCGTAAGCGTTTGCCTCTGTGTGCAAGTATTTGATTTTTACCAGCATACTGTCCTGCTACTCAAAATATGGACAAATATACCCATATCCGAGAAAGTTCCTGCTTCACTCTGTGTGCTTTCGCTCCGACGAGTCGGTCGCTACTCACAAGTTTTTGCACAGTCCACAGGCGTAAATTCCCGATTAGCCATCGGTACATGAGGTCTATTTAAGCCACCGTGTAGCACCCCGAATCTCTCAAGTTTAGCGCCGCGTTGAAATCCCTGTCCGCCTCGTAACCGCACTTACATTTGAACACGCGGTCTTTAAGTTTAAGGTCTTTCTTAATGCACCCGCAGTTGTGGCAGGTCTTAGAAGATGGATACCACCTATCCACAATCCGAAGCTCCATCCCGTACTCGCGGCATTTCGCTGTCAGCTTTACCCGGAACTCCGAAAACTTCTGACTTGCCACAGCCTTTGAAAGATGCCGGTTCTTCATCATACCGCTTACGTTCAAGTTTTCGATTGCTATGTACTCCGGCTTGGTTTTCACCGTTTCCGCAATCGCCTTGTTGATGTAATCGGTTCTGATGCAGTCTAAACGGTAGTAGATTCTCTGCACCTTTAGCTGTTGCTTTTGGATATTCTGTCGAGTAGCCTCTCCTTTCATAGTTTTGTTTCTTTGTTTCAGACTTTCGTACTTCCTCGAAAGCCTGCGCTGTTCGCGGTGGAGTTTCTTTTCGAGCCGCCGTACCTCGTCCGTCTTGTTAATGTTCTTATAGGTCGTTTTGTCGCTGACCGTTGCGAACGCTTTGATGCCGAGGTCAATGCCGACGCCGTCCGTTTGAGGTTCCTGCGGCGCGGTGTCGGGAACTTCTGCAAGCACCGACACAAAGTACCGTCCGGCGTGAATAGATATCGTCCCGCTCTTGATGCTCCCGTCCGTTGGGAGATACCCGTATTCTTTGAGCCGAACCCAGCCGAGCGTCGGTATCTTGATCCTGTGTCTCTCGCAGCGAATGACTGCTTTCTCGTCGTTCTTGACAAAATACATCTTCGGATCGTTGACGCCCTTTCGCTTGAATCGCGGAAACCGCGCAAGCCCCTTGAAGAAACGCTTGTACGCGCCATCAGCGTCCATGATGGCTTTCTTGACCGATTTACTGCTGACTTCCTTGATCCATGTCTTGTCGGGGTTCTGCGGAACGAACTCATTATTCAGCCATTTGGAGAAGTCCATGCCGGTCATGAATTTTTCGCCGTTCTTGTGGCGCTCGGCGTTCGTAGCAAGAAAACTGTTGTAAACATAGCGGCAGACGCCGACCGTGCGACGTATCTGTTCCGCTTGCTCATTCGTGGGTGCGAGTTCTGTCTTGTAGCTCTTTTGCAATATCCTCGTCCTCCTTAATCAGCTTCTTGTACTTACGAAGCCTATACAATCGGCAACTAAACACATGAAGTATCGAAACGATGTCTTCTACAGGCTCCTTACAGTTTCAGCTTCGTCGCAGGAACGGTCTTGTTCTGCACGTTCTTCCAAAAGGCTTTGCCCTCTTCCTTGATGCGCTCGATCATCCATTCACAATCTGCGCGTTCAAACGTGTATGCTCTGATAGATGCGTCACAGTCTGCGTTCTTCAGCAAGGCGAAAATCACGGCAAAGTCAAATCCTCCGCAAAACATCCCTTGACACACTTGACAAAAATAACCGTCCGGCACTTTGTTTTCCCATTTTTCCCAATCTGCCTTTGAAATGCAGGTCGATGTTTTGCTTTCGTACAGCCCGCGCCGCCCAGTTGCCTTTTCCTCCAGCCACCCGTCCGGCGTGTCAAACAAAAAGTCGTATTCGCCTTTTTGCCGCAAAATGGTGTACGGCGTAAACCATAGTTCGTATTCCGGGTGCATGACGGTAAACAGCGCCCTCAGCGGATCTTCTGCCGCGTTGCCGAATTGCACCCGCTCGTTGTCGGAAAGGTCTTTCGGCTTTGTCTTGCCCGTTTTCTCTTTCCACAGGTCAATCGCACTTTTGAATCCGCTTCCAAGAACACAGCCAATCTCGCTTGCCCCAATTCCAATGCGCCCCTTCAGCCATGCGTCACGGTCGGGATAGCTTGTGCAGATCACGTCAAACTGTTCTGCCATAAATCGCTTCCCCCATGTCCACGGCTCGCTGCATCAGAATGTCCGTCGGCAAAAACCGCACGTCTTTGTTGCGTTTCAGCGTGATCGCCTTTAACCCGTCCACAAGTTTTGTGTAGCAATCAGCACACACTTTACGCCCCGGAATAACGGGCGCAGCACAACACTTCATGCAAACGCCGATCTCCGCGTTCCTCCGCACACGGTCAGGCTTTACCTTGTCGCGGTACTTCTCGTCTTGCTTTGCGTATTTTGCCCTGCATACAGCGCACATTTTGTACTCCCCTGCGGGGTCAGATGGCTTCCCGCAAATCGGGCAAAGGCCGTTTTCAATGCGCTCACGCTTGCGCTGCTTCGCAAGCTCCAGATACCGCTTGTTTGTTTTGCGCCGCTCCCTTGCCTTTTCTGCCATCTTTTCGGCACAATCCGCACACACGGCGCGTCCAGCCAGCGTATAGGCATCCTGCGTTTTGCATCTCGTACACAGGTGGTGAGATTTGAGCATGGCATAATAGGCTTTGTCAATTCCCATCGCTGCACTCTCCCATGTACGCCAAAAACGGCTTGCGCGGAATCTTTACCCTCGTCCCGACAACACTCACCGGGAATCCCAGCGCCTCCGGCATCACCCGTGCCTGGATGCGGATGGCCTGCGGATTCGCACCAAGCACCTCCGCGATCTCTGCCGGTGTCAAAAATGTCTTGTCACTTGCCTTGATCTCGCTGATCGTCATTATTTCCATCCCCCATGATTTCGCTTACCGCAACGCCATACAGCGCCGCAAGTTCCTTGATCCGCTTGAATCTCGGGCTGTTTTTCCCGGATTCCCACATCGAAATTGCCGCACTTGTAATGCCAAGTTTTTCCGCAGCCTCCCGCTGGGTCAGTCCCGCACGAACGCGCGCCTCCTTAAACGTCAAACTTTCACCCTCTTTCCAGTTAAGTTATTCTTGACTTTTCACAGGCTTTTTTGTAAAATATAGGTGCCAACCATATTACAGAAGCCCGCATGAGTGGGGGCTTGCTTTCGTGTTGCCCTCTCTCAATGTCAATTCTACATTAACACACTTTTCCTATTTTGTCAACCCTAAATTAACAATTTTTCTGAAAGGAGGATTTTTATGACAAGCCGTGAAATCGCAGAAAGAATCGAAGAAGAGTTGGCAAAAAATAATTTGAAGAAAAAAGACTTCCATGAAAAAACCGGAATCACAAGAGCTGCTTTTTCGCTTTGGAAAAATGAAAAAGCGTTCCCCAGTAAAGAATCGCTCGATATTATCAATCAGTTTTTAGGAACTACCTTTGGGGTCTCCGAAATTGAAAAAGCGCCCACTGTCGAAACCAACAGTGAGCGCCAAGCAGAGGCCGGTGTAAGATCAGTCGTTTTTGCTTTGTATGGGCCTTCATCCAATATGACAGATCAAGATTATCAAGATGTTTTATCGTTTATCCATTACAAAGAGTTTGAGGCGAAAAAGCGTAAGGAAGTGAAAAAGTGATTTGCCGAAAGTGTCACTTAGATGTCCCCGATGGTCTGTATTGCTGTAAATGCGGCGCAAAACAGCGCACAGAACACCGCCCCGTGAAAAAACGCGGAAACGGTCAGGGTACTGTGTGGCAGCTCCCAGACGGAAAATATATGGCGACCGCCGTCACATTGTTTGTTGACGAAAAAGGAAAACTCCGCAAACGCACAGCTTCCCGCCGATTTGAAAAAAAGAAAGACGCGCTTGACGCCCTTCCCGCCCTCCGCAAATCTCTATTTGTCGTCGCCCCGACACCCGTGCAGGAACACGTTACGTTCAAGGAGGTGTACGACAAGTGGCTCCCAACCCACAAGGCAGGTAAGTCAACAATCCAATGCTATAAGTCCGCTTTCAAGTATTTTTCAGACCTTTGGTATTATCCCGCATCTGCAATTACAGTTGACGATCTGCAAGAGTGTATGGACAATTGTCCTCAGGGGCGCCAAACAAAAGCCAACATGAAAACCGTCTGCGGCCTTGTCTATAAGTACGGAATCCCAAGGGGCTATTTCCCGGAAAAACTAAAACTGTCCGATTATCTCACCGTGTCCGGCAAAGGCGTATCTGCCAGAGCGTCTTTTGACGACGAACAAATCCGCAAAATAAAAAACCGCATCGGGAAAACTCCCTTTGCGGATTACGTTTACTGCCTGATCTATCTCGGTCTTCGCCCTGCTGAGTTTTTGGATGTCCGGCTTGAAAACTACGATGCAAAACAGAATGTCATCGTCGGCGGCGCCAAAACAGATGCCGGTCTCAACCGCACCGTCACGATCTCTCCCAAAATACAGAATGTCGTTAAAAAGATCGCCGGAAACAGGACGGAAGGGTTTTTGTTCTGCGACACCGCAGACGGAGACCGCTTCCGCAACGAAACCTTTGCAGATCGCTTTTATGCCGTGCTGGAGGACGCGAAAATCGACAATCCAATCATTATTGTTGGAGCCGGGAAAAAAAGACACAAGTATACGCCACATTCCTGCCGCCACACGTTTGCTACTCTGATAAAGCGCGTCGCCGGTGCCGATAAAGATAAACTGGAGCTGATCGGGCATAGCTCCGACGAAATGCTGCGATACTATCAAGACGTGTCGATCGAAGACCTCAAAGCAATCACAGACGCCATATAGCCCGTTGGTAACCATGTTGGCAGTAGCACAATATTTTTGCGTTCTACACAGTATTTTTACATTTTGCCGGAAAAGCAAAAAAAGCCCCGAAACCGTGTATTATCAACGGTTTCAGGGCTTTTGCTTTGGTCCGAGTGGCGAGACTTGAACTCACGGCCTCTTGACCCCCAGTCAATTAGGAATCGTGTATTCCCAACGGTTTGCGGGCTTTCGTTGGTAGTGAGTTGGCAGTAAAAAATGAACTTTACCCGACCAGCTTGTCAATAATTTTGTTATATACCTGCTTGTAAAAATCAAGTTCTTTCTTCAGTTCCGAAACGTCCGCCGTGTCTTTTGCCTCGCAATCCAGCGCAAGCTCGACCGCAAGGCACTTGTTGAGCGTTTCAACATCGTCATCAGTGAGTGACCCGATGTATTCCGTCAGTCGGTCTTTCTTTATCGTGTAAATGTCCTCGCACATTACGGTTGAGCGGGCGGGCGTGGAATCGGTTTCAAAGTGTGTAGCAAGCGGCTTTTTTGTTCTTGTCGTCGTATACACAACAACCACGTAAGATGAAAACATATTGCCCTTGTCGTTTGATACGATAACTCCCGGACGGCATTTTGTCGGCTCGTCGCTCCAGACGGAATCGCCTTCTTCTGCCGCAATCCAGTAAATATCGCCACGCTTGATTTCATCTGCCACTTTTTTTGACCCTCCGTTTCTCGTAAAAATCACAGTTTTCTTCGCAGCCACCGCACTTGCACGATTCTTTCTCTCTCGTCCCGTAACACACAGGTCTGCCAAACTCTATACGGTAGCAATCGCAACAACCGCTCGGCCTGTCTTTGCGATTTTGTTCCAGATAAAGCGCCCTCAGCCTCATTTCGCCAAGCTCGGTATATTTGTTCCACACTTTCATTGCAAGCTGTTCGTCGTTTCTGAAAAAGTGGTGGATTCTCATGGCGGCTCCCCAAAACAGGGAGGCCGTCATTTTTGCTTCCATCTCGGGCGTGACTTTCTCTTCGCCCTCGTCGTAAATGTTGATCTCGTCACCGATTTCAAAGATTATCTTCATGTTTCTCCTTTCCATTCTTCCCCTCCGTCAGCATCAGCCACAAAATGCGCCAGATATGATAAAGCATTTTGTAAACCATTTTGTCGGTTTCGGCAAAACGATCTTCACACGCCAGCATGCCGTCAAAGGCCGTGTTGATTGCTTCTGTACGCTGTTCCTTAGTCATTCTTCCTCCTTCGGTGGCAAAGGCATAGGGGCTGGCTTTTCCGTCCATCCGATAACTTCTACATCTGCCACTCTCGTATGCATAGGGGCATACAGATACCAGAAAGCACCATCGTAGTACCCGTACATCGTTCTCCAGGCGCCATGCCAAAAAACGGTAATTTGAACATCTCTCTTGTCTTCCGGCAGCCGCTCTGTCACGGGAATCCACTTGCTCTCCACATTCTCCTTCTGCGTCCTGGACGCAAGCAGGCGATCAATCTCCATTTGCATCACCTTGACGGCCTCTTCGGTTCCGCGCCGTTCCACAATCAGCTCTTCAATAGCATCTGCGGCCTCCAGCAAATCACCTTGTAGCGAAAAGTCTGCTGTAGTTGAAGCTATTCGCTTGCGCAGCCGTCCAACCAATTCCTTATAATCACGCATCACAATACCTCCGTCAAGATTCGGAAACTCTTGAACGTATTATCTTTTATGACAACCTCAACAGGCTTTCCGCGCAGTTCGGAAATATAATTGCATTTTGCATCTTTGAGAATATCTCGGAGAAAATCGGCCTGTTTTGTAATTGCTTCTTGTCTTTCCGTTTTTTCCCATCTGCATTGTTCTGAAATGTTTACAGCGTATCTCCCGCCATCCATCACGCCAGCCCCATTAAACCCACGGAACCACATCGGCGGCGGGGATATCTTTTAATTGCTTACTCTCAATGGTGATGCTCCCGCTGCTATATACAGTGCGCTGTAAAAACCACCCCTCTTTGACAAGCGCTTCTCGTTCGATGTACTCTTTCATTCTTCCTCCTCCTTCTCTTCCCACCAACCCACGCTCACTTCTCCTGTCAAGCTATTCCGTAACACTTGCACGGTACAGTTGTGGTGGATTTCTTCGGTGTCGTAGATGTTTGTTGTGATCTGCGGTTTGGGCGGGGTAAACGGTTTGAGCGGACACCAATATGGCCTGTATTCATACACGAATCTTCTTTCATTATCGGCATTACACCGACCGTTGATCCCTTCACAGCACGGACAGTCAAAACAATTATTTGGAAGCTCCATATCAATCAGTACCATGTTCGTCACTCCAATCTATACGCTGGCCGCATTTTGGACAAATCTTCGTGTTCTTTGAAACGTAGTTGCGGCAAGCAGGGCATTCATAATGGCTGCAATCACACGGTTTGTTTAGTTCTGCTTCAACATCTTGTACGCAATGTACACAGAATGAGTAAAAACACCGTTTGCAAAACGGCCCGTTGTGATACCCGCTCTCCATAGCAAAATCGTCGATGGCGCCATTTTTACACATCTGCCAATCATGCCGTTCGTAAACTTCTTCAATCCATACGGCTTTCTTCCCCTCCTGCTTCTCCAGCGCGGCGATTGCCATTCTAAGTGGTTCGGCAAATTCACTATCACAAATGCTGTCGCCATCATACAACGTCATTATATTTAATTCGTCTAAAAGTTTAATCGCTTCACGATTCGTCATCCTTTCCGTTCCTCCTTAAAAACTCAACATTTTTTTCATAATCAGCGCTGATTTTGTAAAGTACAGTTTTATTTTTCCTCCACAAACAGTTTCGCAAATGCGTCACGGTTTTCTTTCATCTTGCCCTTTCGCCTGTCCTCGCCCTTGACCATCACGGGGACACACATCTGCATCACACGGCTGTATAGCCTCTTCTTCCGCACGTCAGCCGGATTTTGCAGCTCGCTTTCCGTCAGATTCGTCGTGGCAATAAGCGGGAGCTTCGCCCTGTACCTCGCGTCGATCACGCTTTGCACAAACTCCCCCATGTATTCCGTGTCACGCTCAGCGCCAAGATCATCCAGCACAAGCAGATCGAAACGGTTGAGATCGTCAATGTACTTCTGCCGCCCGTCCCTCATGTCCATCATCACCGAACACAATCGCGGGATAGATGTGTAAAAGCATGTCCAGCCCCGGTCCTCCAGCTCGTTCGCAATGCACCCGGCAATAAAGGTCTTCCCCGTGCCAACCGGCCCGTGAAACAGTAATCCCATGCCGTCCTTCTTCATGTCGCTGAAGTTGTCACAGTATTTCCGCGCCGTTTTTTCTACTCCTGCATTTTTCCCGTCGCTGTTGGCAAAAATCCATTCCCCGGTGTCCCGCGCAGAAAAGCCCGTGTCTTTGATCCACCGCAGGGCCATGGCGCGGTCTTTTTTTATGCGCTCACGCTCTTCGTCAGCCAGCTTCTCACTCTGGCACCGGCATAGACACATCGGCGTCATCACCGTGTCTCCGATCACAATGCGCTTCTGCTTTCGCGTGTTGCACTTGCCGCACACCAAAAGCCCATCTGTGTCAAAATAATCGCCCTCTGACGGGATAACGGGCGCAGACGTGATTTTATCCACCGCAGACCCTAAAATGCCAGCGCGGGGCGTTTCCGTCGCCGTAATCTGCATTTCCCGACGCTTGCGTTCAATAGCAGCCAGCAAATCATCGTTTTCTGTCATCGTTTGTTCACCTCCAATCTATGAACAAGTTCATTTGCGCCGTGTGTGCGGCAAACCGTTCTTCTTGCTTATCGAAGTATTCCTTGTCGATTTCATAGCCAACAAAGTCAAGACCAGCGTCATAGGCGGCTATGCGGGATGAGCCGGAGCCAAGATGCGTGTCAAGGATTTTGTCGCAGGGTTTTGCGTATCTCTTAAATATCCACCGATACAAGTCTGCAGGTTTCTGCGTCGGATGAATACGGTCTGGCTCGTTTGACATTCCAATCCACTCTTTCGATGTATCGTCTATGTTTGTCCATGCGTATTCAAGCATCGAGAACGAAACATCTTCGCTGATTTGAGGTTTCCGCCAAACGAGAAAGCATTTTGTCGGAGGCAAAGAAAAGTAATTTCCTCCCCAAATTATTACTTTGTCAGCGACCCGAAACAACTCTTTGAAATATTCATCCGTTGGAGGTGCGCTATCCCATGTAACCTTTTTATAATCGCTCTTTTTGTCTCCTTTGCGCCGCCCCATATTGTTGTTTATGTTGATTCCATAGGGAGGATCAACGCAAGCGAGTCCGAACGCCTTGTCCGGCATTTCCCGCATGGCGGCGAGGCAGTCCATGTTGTATGCTATGTTCATCTTCCCGCCTCCCGCCTTGCTCTCTCTATGGCCTCTTCAAGCCCGTACATCGTTTCATCCTTCTCGCCGGAACTCAGATCAACACCGGACAGATCGTCTTCCCATCCCTCTCTGTTCAGCCATGTGGCAGGATAAGGAATGTACTCGCCGTTGTCCTTCCGCCATTCCTTGCTCTGCTTCGCAGCTTCTACCGACGCCATGATTTTCTCGAACAGAATGTCGTCCGGCTCGATCTTCTCCCAACTCTTTCTCGCCGCGCCCTTCCCGACCTTGCGAGGATATGCAGACCAAAACTCGTCAAATCTTCCCCCTAAAACCCCTTTCTTTTTCTTATTTTCATCTTCATATTTATATTCATTTTCATTTTCAGTGTTTTGCTTTTGTTTTGCTTTTTTTATGCTTTCGTTTTGCTTTTCATTTTGCTTTTTGTTTGCTTTTTTCGGTCTACCACCCATTTTTCCCGCTGAAGCCTTGATTTTACTAAGGTTTCCGTCCCTCACCATGCGCTTCTGCATCAACTTTTTCCCGTCAATTTCGATCACTCTGTTCCTCAAAAGCTCGGAAAGCGCACGTTCAATATCTTCAACATCAAATGGCATTTGACGCGAAAGTCGAAAAGCAAAATTAAAGCAGATGCTTTTCGTTTCATCAATCTGCCAATCTTGCAGTTCCATGCACCCATAATCCTCGCATTTGTGCAGTAGACACATGAGCCAAATGTAAACGCCGTTTGCCGAGGAACTGCAACAGCACAGTTTTTCATCAGTTATGAAATCTTGTACGTACAACGGCAAATACGGCTGATCTCTTAACGCCATCCTATAACGTCCCTCCACTTTTCAATCCGTTCCATGGCCTCTCTGCTGTATCGGCTCTCACCGGGCCGCCCGGAATTGTAACAGCACAAGCCGCGCTCTAAGCCGTATTTCCCAATACACTCAGCCAGATAGTCGCAGCCCACACGGAAATTGCCGACAGGATCAAATAAATCCGTTACGCCCAGTTTCTCCATCCGCCCCTTGTGCCACTTCTCTTGAATCTGCATATACCCAACAGATGCACCGCTGTCACCGGATACGTTCTTAAACCGCGTTTCCTGCTCAATGACGCCCAAAGCAACAGCATATTCCAAACCGCTCTCTAAACACGCCCCGTATAGGTCTCTCTGTAAGTCGTACTCCAACGGTACGTCAGCGCACAGGTAGGTGTCTTCGATCATCGCGTCAAGCATGGGCCAGTTCTCCTTTACCTCGTTATTTGCGTCAGATTGCGTTTTAGCGGGTTTTTTGGTGCAGGCGGGCAAACACTCGGCAGAACATCCGTTCGCCTCAAATTGCCCCGAATCCGTCCAAAAAAATGGCGTTGAGGGAGATTCCCATGTGAAAAAGGATAAAATGCAGAAATAGATCACGCTCAATGTAAGCGCGAAGCGCAGAAAATTGAAAATCAGTTTTTGCCTCCGCCTCTTTGCCCTCTCTCGCCTCGTCATCAGCATCTATTCCTTCACCCCGGCTTTCTTCTTCCAATTGCCAGGGTCTACTCCAAATTGCCGCGCCAAAACAGAACACTCCGCACTGCAATAGTAAAAACGGTTGCTCCCCTTCGGTATCGGCTTCCCGCAGAATATGCACTTGTCTCCCTTGCCACGGTTTAACATCGCGCTCCAAGCACTAACGTCAATGACTTCACCGCTCCGCCTCCGGTATTTCCCCGCAAGCTCTAAATCAATCTTCTCCTGCGCCTTGTACGCACTCCGACAAGCCCGTGAACAAAACTCGCTGTTCTTCTTCGCCGCCTTGTAACACCACTTGCATTTCCGAAATACCTCTCCAGAATCACCGGAATCCTTCATCTGCGCTACCATCTGCCCGTAACTCAGTCCGGCAGTACGCGCAAGTCTCTCTACGTTACCAATAACCTTGACGTTGCTGTTCTTTGCCCTCGCCATTACAACGCCTCACGCTCCTTTCATCGTTGGCATCAGCATAACATACCATGTCAAGTGCATTTTCGCCACCCCACAAAATGCGTAAAAAAATAACGCCTCTACGGCGTAAGGGATATCTGTAAAAGAGGAAGAGCATACCGAATAAAGCGCAAAGAAACAGCGATCCCAACTGTAAACCGGGGGGGGGCGGGTATCGGCTGAACCGCTCTTACTATTGTGATTATTACACATAATCGCAAGACTGGAAGCGGCAACGGCCCGCAACGGCTCCAGGATGCCCGGACGGGTGAAACGGTCAGCACTGGCCAACGGTGGCGGCCTTGTCCATATCGGGCACCGGGTAAGCGTCCCACCCATTCCCTATTGTATACCGCTTTAGTGCATTTTCTTGGGTAGATGGTGATATAGTACAGTAGACCGCACCCGGATAAATCGCGGGCGGGAGCGACGAGAAACGCGGGCCGGGGGCGTGGGCGTTTATACAGTGTTACAGACTGCGGGCGGGCGTGTTGGCGTTGTTTGCGCGCGTATACGCGGGAGCGCGTGCAATTATGGGATGGGTATTCCCGGCGGGGGCGTTTGGGGCGTATAGGGCGTTTCAGGGCAAAATAAAGCCCGCTCGGGCTTTTTCAGCTCGGGCGGGCTTTTGTGGCGCTGGGATCGGCTATTCTTCCGTGGTCGGCTGTTTGGCCTCTCCTGGGGCCTCTGCTGCGCTCTGCTGTGCTTTGAGCGCGGAAACAGTGGTGATAAGCTCGTAGCCCTCTGCGGCCATTCTGCGGGCTGTAGCTGTCAAAATATAAGCGTTGACGGATTGACCAGCGGCGGCGGCGGCTTGTCTGATTTTGTCCATTTCCGACGGGATGACAACGAGACCAAAACGAACATATGTTCTATTAAAATATCGCGCCGTTGCCGCCTGCTTTGCTTTGCTATTTTTTGCCATATTAAAACCCCCATTTACAGTTGTACAATATACACAAAACAAAATATAATTGTACAACTATCTTTGTGCAATGTTGCTATTTACAGTTGTACAGCTATCTGCTATACTATAATCACAAAAGGAAATAAACCGAACGAAAAAACAGGAGGCAGCGAAAAATGACTAAAGAGCTAATCAATCAGACAAACTACGCTAACATCTGGGGACTGTATGACGATAGCGGAAAGCCTGTTGGGACTATGGAAGTCCAGATCGCTGGAAGAGATTGCGGAACATACTGCTATAGCCTGGTTGGCAAGTACAGCAAGCGCGATATTCGCAAGATGTTCAAAGAGGCCACAGAACGCTAACACAGACAAAATTAAATACTATAAATTGATTATAACACAAAAAACGCCCGCCGTCAACCGGCGGCGGGCATGAAAAAACAGGAGGTATAAAAAATGTTTGAAAATCTGAAAAACGCAGTCATCACGGAAGAGGAAAAGCGCCTTGCGGAAGCCCTGGGATATATTGAAAACGGTTTTTGCGAATCATGGCGGCCCGAAGAAAAAATAAAGAGCGATAACGGGATCAGACGCTATTCAACGGATTTGCGCTGGAAGCAATACACCGACGGGAAAATCAGCCGGGAAAAGGCCGTGGCCCTTGCAACCGCAAGAGCGAAAAAAGCAACGGAAAAGCGGATCGCTGAATCCCTGGAAAAAATTGAATCTGTTGCGGCGGCCGGGGATCTGGAAGATCTGACTGTTTCGGTTGAGTGGGCAAAGTCGCGGCTATGGGGATACAATCCGACCGCAACTGTTTGTACATTCCCGGCCGGGCGTCGGTCGGTAGGGCATGCAAGCGGGTGCGGTTATGACAAAGAAAGCGCAGCGATTGCCGGCGCCCTGAACGATCAAAAAACCGTGCTGAAAGTGCTTTATAGCATGGCCGACAACGCAATAGAGGCGGGAAAGACGTACCGTGAATTTATCGGTTATGGGTCCGGGTATGGCGCAATTCCTTATTTTGAGGGCGGCGTCGGATCAAGTTGTTTCTGGTCGATTTTCGACCGCGCCGGGTACAGCGCAAGAAACACCGGAAGTGGAAAAACCTTTGATTGCTGGCATATCACGAAAAAATAAGACTGCGCCGGAGGTCACGAGGTAACAAGAAAATAAATAGGAGGAAAAGAAAAATGAAGACCACCAAAAACACCACGAGAGAAGCGGCAATCGACGCAATTATTGAGTATTTCCGGAAAAATGAGGACGTTTTCAACGACTGCATTGAAGAATTGGACGGCTGCAACGAATATCTTGGAAACGATAAGTATTATTTCATGAAAGGAATTGACGAGGTAGACAGCGAAGCAAAGCCGAGCGAGATTTTATTCCGCGCTTTTTATGGATACGACGAGGAAACATGGACGACTGACATCAGCGGACATAAGGCATGCGGCGCGTTCAACCCTAACCGCAAATACTTCAGGTTTAGCGGCTATGGACATCTTGTTTCGGCTGACCATAAAGACTATTCCGCTTTTCTGGATCGTTACGCGGTCGAAAGCATGAGCGAAAACAGAAGCGATATTTATTCGATCGACGATAACAGCGAGCTTGCGGCGCTATTTGACGCGCTGGAAGAGGCAGACGAGGAAAGCGAGGAATAACAACAGCCCGTCCCGGCGGGGGTAAACAGGCATTAGGCCGGGAGCGTTCCCGCTGCAATAGCGGCGGGAGGTTGCAACAAAAAAATCATTTGTGGGGGGATTGCATGGGAGCATTATTTTTAATGATCGGCCTTTGTGCGCTGCTGGGGATCGGCTATCCGGTTTTCGGCGTCTGCGTCTGGGCCGCGGTTAAGCTGAGCGGAGAACAAGTGCAACCGCTCGGGAAGTTTCTAAAAAATCTGTAATATCAAGAAAATAGGAGGTTCAAAAAATGAAGTACAGGATCAAGCAAGTCCCCGCGGAAATGGCTGATTTTAATTATTATTTTGACGATGACGGACTGAAGCCCGAAAGCGGCGATTTTTGCAATACGCTTTTCATCGTACCGACGCGGGAAACACGCGGTTTCAACGCGGATATCTATGAAGATATTCAGCGCGAAGCGGAAAATCTGATCGACTGTTTTTCTGACGTCGGCCGCTGGAATGCGTTTTCCAGTTACAAAGAAGCTATGGAAAGTCTCAGGATCGACTACAGCCCGACGAAATGTCACAAGCTAAAGGAATGGGCAAAAAATGCGGATGTAGCAGAGCCGGAAGACGTTGCTAAATATTTGACCATTACAACAAAAAAGCCCTGGGCGGTTGAATCGGCCCGCGGTTATTCGCAAGGCGATTATTGCGAAATGGTTTATTGCAAGGACGCATACCCGGAAGGCGTGAAAAAGTATGGCGAGGTCTGGTTGGGCGCTGCAACGGAATATTCCGTTGCCGATCTGGATGAAGACGGAGAAGAGATTGAAACCTGCTACGGCTTTATCGTGGCCGATTGTGAGGCATGGCGGCCGGAAGACGTCAAAAAGCTGATTTGCGGGTGGGAAGGTCTCCCGGAAGAAGAAACGGAGCTGCTGACGATCAGCGGGCAAAAAACTGTCACCGAGTATGAATGGGAAGTTGCATAAATACAAGGCGGCGGGCCGGGAATAACCGGCCCACGCAACAACAAAACGATATGGAGGTACAAAAAATGATCCTTGCGAACTACACCGAACACGGCAAGAAAACGGCGGGCCTTTTCCGCCGGATGAAGGATTTACCGATTGACGCGGAAAACGTTCTGAAGCTCGCAGTCAGCGGCCGGACGTATCAAGAAAAGAAAAACGCCTTGCGGGATCTTGCGATTGAATATTCTGGGATGGATACCGACGGCCTATCATATGCGGAGATTTTCGCAATTCAAGACTTTTTCGCCGCGGCCGGGCGCCGTTTCGGGCTGCTGTCCGAGTTCAAAGAAAATTGCATCTGCTGACCGGATCGCCACTTGAAAAAGGAGGTTATTGCAATGACAAATCAGAACATTACATTTAATGCGCTTGATTCTTATTTCTTGAACACTGGGAACGGCAAATTAAACGCAGGATATTTGAATGAACAAATATTTATGCAACTTGATATTGTCTGGAGAAATGAAAACGCCGGAGGCGGGAAAAGCCGTTTATATAATGCCTTGATGAATAAACGGCGGAAAACTTCTTCTATTATTTGGGAGGCGTTTCTTGATTTTGCAAATACGGCGATCCGGGACGAATACGGCGCACGTTATGAGGCCAGCAGCCAGCAATTAAAAAAGTATTTTGAAAAGTACGGCTTGACGCTTGACGTATTGAATCCAGTTATTGCAGAAGCTGACGCATTACGGCGGGATTATATAGCAGACCGAATCGCCACTTGACAGGCGAATTATAATCAAAACAGGAGGGGAAAATCTCATGGATAACAAGAAAATCACTTTAGGGCAGCTTCGACAGGCCGGTTATAATTTCGGCGTCCCCGTGCTGATCGCATCCGCATATGATGATTGCAGAAAAAATCCGCTGCTCGCGCCCCTGGTCAATCGGATCATGGCATTTGAGGGATTTACAAACATTCCGATTGTTGATCTGTTCCCGCGTGACGGTGCAATCGTGGCCTGTTGTGATATCCCGGAAGAAATGATCCCATTTTTGCGCAAGTTTGCGGAGGTGAGCGACGAATGAATAACAAGAAAATCATTCCGGCCATTTTCGCCGCGGCGCTCCTGCTGACCGCTTCCGGCTGCGGGAAACCGGCAAAAACGGCCCGCAATCCGCAAAATGACTTTATCCGCATCGAGTGCGGCTGGGTAAAATCATCCGCCGGAAACCTTGTTGTGTTTGAAACGGAGGACGGAAACGAATACAGCATCATTTCCCGCGGCTTTCCGGTTGACGGTGCATATTACACCCTGTTTTTTGACAAAAACGGCACCGAGGACGAGTCCGACGATCTGTTGACCGATATTTTCCGCCGCGTCTGGTACGACGGAAACCCCGCGCCGGGGATCGACATGAAATGGTGAGAAAGGAGCATAATACAAGAAAATGAATCTGAAGAAAAACGTCACGGAGAAGCCCTGGATCATGCTGCTGAAAAACGGAAAGCATCAAGAAATGTGCTATTGCGTGATGGCCGAATCAGCCGAGGCCGCAAAAAAGAAGATCCCGCACGGCTGCGAGTTCATTCGCTTCAGCCCGCCGCGAAAAGAAACCGTTGAATCTTAAATCGAAGAATGATAAAATAAAATTATACACTACAAGAAAATAAGTTGGAGGTACAAAAAAATGAAGATCATCAACACTATCACGAATGAAACCGTTGCCGAGATCATCACGAATCACGCCATGACGCTGGACGAGGCGATCAATCTTGTCGGCGAGATCATCACACCGGAAAATCCCGGCGACGCGGACGTCCTGATCGACGGCACCCTCTATTTTTACGACGATCTGGCCATGGATTGGCATCAAGAAAAGAAGCTTATGAGTGACGAGGTTTTCAGCGCCCTTTGCGAGAATTGCAGCGCCGAGTATGACGAGGCAGCGGGCGGCGTCACCTATTATCTGCACATCACCAACGACGGGAAAATCATGCCGACGAGCGCCGGCGCAGACAAGACTTTTGCTTACACGATCAAAGACGAGGCGGAATACTTCGGCGCGCCCGGCAATTACGACATCGGCGACTATTACAGCAAGGAATCCCCGGAAGACGCTGACTTTATGGCCATCGTGGATCGTCTTACCGACGCCGCGAATCAGTACCTTCAGGCGCTTGACGCCTGATCCATCCCCCGTCCTGGAGTTCACGAAGGTATCAAGAAAATCAATAGGAGGCAAGCGAAATGACCCCACTGGATAAATATGCGGCGGCAAAAGCCTTTTATCTGAACAACCTCAGCGCAACGGAGGTTTCCCCCCACACGGCAAGAAATTATGAATCCACCATCCGGCGCTTCTGCGATTTTTGGCAGCAGACCACCGGCGCCGCCGCCGATCCCACTATCAAAGACGTGATCGCCTGGCGGGACGAGCTTATCAAGAAAGGGACTTCCCCCGCCACCGTCCGGCAATATCTTGTCAATCTGGAGTGCTTTTATTCCACCATCACCGACCGCACCCTGGGCGAAATGCGCTTTTATTCAAGAAACATCGTCAGCAAAAAGCTCTACCCGAAAATCAAGAAACGCCCTTATGACGAGATTCTGACCAACGAGCAGGCCGCGAAGCTGTTCGCCTTCCCGGACGACGACCGCGCCCGCGGCACAAACCGCCTGCGGAATTATGCCATCATCATCCTGCTTTTATCCACGGGCATCCGCAATTCCGAGCTGCTTGACCTTGATCTGGCCCACGTTGATTTCCATAACCGGCTGCTCACAGTAGAGAGCGGCAAGGGCGGAAAGTTCCGCACCGTCGATCTGCCCGAGATCGCCGTTTCCGCGCTCACCGCCTACCTGCGCTCCGGCATCCGGCCTCTGGACGCGTCGGACGATCTGCCCCTTTTCGGCACCACCTGTCCGAAGGGGTGGCAATCCATCAACAAGGCCGATCCCGAAACATCAAGAAAATCAGTTGTCCCGTTTCACCGCGGCACAAGTCAGTGGCTTTCCGCGCTTGTGGAGCGCCATGTTTACGACGTCACAGGCGTAAAGAATGTCCGCACCCACGATCTGCGGCACGTGTTTGCCCGCCTCCAGCTTCGATCCGGCGTCTCGCTGGAGCTGCTTCAGGGCGAGCTGGGCCATTCCAACCCGTCCACCACGCAAATCTATTCCGACCGGCTCACGGCAAGGAAGCAGATGGAGGATACCCGCGCCGTATTTGCCGCCGCCGCCGCCGCGAACGAAAGCATCAAAAAAATCGTTTCGTCCATGTGCTGATCCGTCAGCAATGCCGATTTTTCCGCCGTTTCCCGTTCAGGCTTGCCGATTTGCGTCCGCGCCGTGAAAACGGTCATACAAGAAAAAAGCCCGTCCTGCGCGATTCCGGCGCAAAACACGGGCATATCAAGAAAATCAATTCTGCCTTTTGCAGTTGGAGGAAATTATGAAAGAAAACATTCCTTTTGAAAAAAATATGCCTTTTGAAACGAAACCCAACATTTTTGCCGTTCGCTTGCGGGAACTGATGAAGCGGCGCGGAGAAACACAGGTTTCACTTGCAAACAAAATCACAGAACGATATGGAAAGATTCAGCGCCAGACGATCGCCGGTTATACGAACGGAGTAAACAAGCCAAATACGGAAAACCTTGCGCGGATTGCAGCCGTGCTTGATGTATCTGCTGACTATCTGATCGGGATGAACAATCTGCAAAACTTGAACGGGGACAAAAACGCGGTGATGGCATATACCGGACTGTCGGAATCGGCTGTGGTCGTTCTGCACAAGCAGCAATACAAACAGGCTTGTGAAGCGCTGCTGATTTCAAGAAACTTTGAAAGGGCCATGCGCGCGCTGAATGCTTGCATGGATGAAAAAAACGGTTTGTCGATTTTCAATTTTATGCGAGAAGCCATAAAAATCGCAGAAGAAGTGCAGCCCATAAGCCCGAGCCGCGCCGCCATGCTCGACGTCATGTCGATTCTGTCCGACTCTTGACCTTTATTCTACAAGAAAATCCATCGCCCCCATCCAGGGGGCTTTTTCTTTTCCCCATCATTCGCAGACAGAGAAACGCCCCGCGCTTTCGCACAGGGCGTTTCTCCGAAAAAAGTAATCATGGAGGCTGAGTGGCAATCATCTCATGACATTTTTATTCTACAAGAAAATGAGTTGAAAATAAAGCCTTTCGCAAAGTTTTTTTACAGTCCCGAAAGCGTCCCGTCCCCCACGATAAAGGCGTTGCTTGCGCTGCCGAACACCAAAACGGTGCATTGATCTCCCACGGCAAGCCCCGCCGCCGAGGTCACATAAGGGAGCAAAATGTCCTTGTTTTCCCGCGGCTTTCGCACGGCAATCTTCCCGTCCGCCGCCGCTGCCGTCACTGTTGCGCGGAAATACGACACGTTCCGCGCCGTCATGCGCTCGATCTTCGGCTTCAGATATTGCCATATCCCCTCTGCCATCGTCTGCATGGCTTCGTTTTCATTCAAGAAAATCACTTCTCCCCTTCAAGAAAATCAGTTGCCGCGTTTTTCACACGAAAGCGTTGATTTTGCGTTCCCGCCCGCTGAGATAGATCACGGGGTTGTCCTTGCTCCCCGGCTTATAGCCCTGCACGTCGCCGTACCCGCCGTAATCCAGCGCGGAGGCGGTGTTGACAAACAGCTTCGTCACGTTCTCGGTCGTCCGCGCCTTGTAATTCGTCCGCACGAAGCCCGTCTTGAACGACGCGGGCAGATGGGTGTGTCCGCAGATGTAAACGTCCGCGTCCACGATGGTGGCATAGTCCGCAAGACGGTTGATCTTGCCGCCCTCCTTGCGCCCGCCGCCCGAGCCGTGGGTCACATACACGGCATAGCAAATCTTCCTCGCGTGATTCGTGCTTTGCGCATAATCCTTGTTTTTCCCGAATGACAAGAAAAGGAGCGCGGTCGTCGGGCTGTACTTGTCCGCAAGCCCGAGCTGCGCCGCCATGATCGCCGTCATGTCGATGCCGTCCGATTTGTAAACCCGGTTTTCGTGATTGCCGTGAACGATGCAAAGAATCTTGTCCTTGATCGGCTCAAAGATTTTTGCACAAGCCTCTAACTGCTGCATGGGCTGGAGATTTGCCGCGTAAGTGTCCCCGATAGAAGCGGCGACAGCCGTGTCCATCAGGTCGCCGCCCAAAATGCAATAGGCGTTGGGCGTTTCCTGAATGTGCTTGATCGTCTTCTGGATCAGCTTCCAATCGCTCATAGCGTCCCCGATGTGCCAATCCGCCAGAGGGTGAAGCTCCATGCTTTGCAGCTTGTCCGACAGTTCCGCTCTGATCGTTTTCATCCGTTTACCTCTTGCTGATAAGATAATATCTGGGGCTTCTCCCCACGCAGTCCGCGTCCAGCGTTGCGGCGTCGGCAAAAATCAGATCGCCGGAGACCGTGACCTTGGCGCGTCTTTTTGCCGAGGAATACTTGCCGTAATAAAGGCCTGGGTCAGCAATGCACACCTTCCCGTCCAGCATCCCCAGCGCCACGATATAATGCCCGCCGGTGGAAAACATACCTTTGCCCGCCGTGTTGCAGATGGCAACGCCGCCGCTTTTCAGATGCTTCACAAGCTCCGCCACGCTGCTCGTCCCGGCATAAAAGAGATCGTGTTCCGGCAAAAGATGGGTCAAAAGTCTGCTCATCAGCGTTCCGCCGCTCACTCTCGCGTTCCACAGCACGGCGCAGTTGGCGATCCGCTGAACGGATTCCTTTCGCCCCGTCATAGCGCCCACCGCCATCACCGCCGAGCAGACGCCGCAGCCGGAGGATTTGATCGTGGCCTTTTCATAACCCGGCGCAGGATAAGGGATGCTGGCATAATCGTTCTGGTTGACAAGAAAGCCTTTCAGATTCCTGACCCAGCGCGTTTTTGGGCCGCGGGAGGTAGGATAGAGGACGGGGTAAAGCCCCGCCATCGTCTTCCCGCTGATCTCGCACAGGTCGCCCGCGTCGATACGGCTTTTGGGGTCGCTTGCCCCGTTTTGCAGACAGACCGAAACGGTCTTATACGCCAACGCTTTCACAGCGAAGCCCCTTCTTCCTCGTTCACGGTTTCACTATCGGAGCCTTCCGCCTCCGCATATTCCGCGTCAGTATATTCTTCCCCTTCCACAAACAGGTCTTTCAGACCAAAACCGTAATTAAACTCACAGACAACGCTCTCGATCAGCGCGTTCATTTCCAGCTCGGAGATGGGGATTCCCTTTTCGTTGAGCATGGAAACGATGCCCTCCTGCGCCTTCTTCAGCTTTTCGGGGCCGCTCAGTTCGTGATAAAGCTGCTCCGCCGCCTTGACGCAAATGCGCACCACGGCGCGTTTCGTCTTGTCGTTCACGTGGGTCTGATAGATGCCTTTCAGTTGCGTTCCCAGCCATGCGGCGATGCCGCCGAGGATGGCGATCAGCGCGGGGATCGCGTAAGTGACGATCAGTTCTTCTTTGCTCATAAGAAAATCTCCTTCCTGTTTTTCCGGGCGCAAAAGGTTTTACCTGTGCGCCGCTTGATTCAAATGCTTGTCCAGCTTGTCGATTGCGTCATGCACCGGCCCGTCGCAGCCCTGCTCCGCAAGCCCCTGAAGGCAGGCCCGCAGCCCGTAGCAAACCAAAGTCTGCTCTTCCTTCATGTCGGCAAAGGCCGAGCGCAGTTCCTTGATCTCTTCCTCTGTCCGTTCCAGCGCCTCCAGCCGTTCCTTCAGCCGCTTGATCTCTTCCCGCGCCTCTGTCAGCTCTTTGTCCTGATCCTTCTGGCGTTCAAGAAAAAGCGTGATCTTTTTCAGCGCGGCGAATACGACGCCGAACGCGCTGATAACCGCCGCCGCCGTAATGATCGTGTTGGCGTTCAGTGTGATGTCCCTTGTGGTGTCCTCCAAAAAATGAAGTCGCCCCCTGCGCTGTGCTTACTTGCCGTATTCCGTCCATCCCTGCGGATAGCCGGTAGGCGTCCAGGAATTGTTGTCGATGGCGCTGATATACACCTTGCCCTCAAAGATGCAGCACTCACCCGCCATATACAGTCCGCTTGTCCCGAGGGGCGCAACGTAAGGCTTCGCCCGTTCGGGATTTTTCGTGTGCTTCAGTCCCCACAAAGCGGGCAGGTCAGCCGGTCTTTGGGGATAGTTCGCCGCATTGTACGGCTGAAGCAGACCGTACACCTGTCCGCCGTCCGCAACGGGCGTTCCCACGGCGCACCCGGTATAATCCTTCAGCGGGTCAAAATCCGGCACGGCGATCTCCCTGTCGATGATCTCCGTATCTGTCACGCCGCCCGCCTTTACGCTTTCTGCCAGCGCCTTTGCCTGCAAGCGCCCCGTTTCCCGCATGATGTCAAGGGCTTCCGCTTTACTGCTCATAACCGTTTACCCCCTCTCGAAATGCGTTTGCCAGTTCGGTATACACCGCCTCCACGTCCTCTTTCGTGGCATAGTCCCCGGCAGGCTCCGGCTCGGGGTCAGGCTCGGGCTCCGGCTCGGGCGGAACAACGCCCGCCGTCATCTCGGTCACGATCCCGTTTTCCTCTTTCACGTTCACAAACGGGAAAGTGGCGGGGATCTCGATTTCCTCCGGCACGATGGCCCATCCCTCGGGCAGAGGATAGTCCTCCATAACGCCGTCCCACGCGACGTTCTGATTCCTGTGCGCCCCGTTTTCCAGCGGGTCGATTTCAATGATAAGCATTTCCGTTCCCCCTTTTTACAGGCCGATGGCAATGTAATTGTACGTGTCGCCGCTCTTGTTGAGAGTGTTTGCCGCGCTGGAGGCTGTTCCGTAAAAGCTCATGCCGCTTGCCGTCCACGAAACGAACAGTTGGGCGCCGTTTACGCTGGTGTTATAAAGGCTGCTTGCCCGTGTCGCTGGATTCACAAACACCGCGAATCCAGTGCTTGCATTATCCTGAACAACCACCAGCTTCGGCGTGATGGAAAAACTCAGCACAACGGGGTTTGCGCTTCCGGTCGCGCCCGTTCCCGTGTAAGACCCCGTTTCCAGCTTTCCGGCCTCGGTAAGCAGAGGCATAAGCGTGGAGATCCCGTTTCCCGCCTGCTCAATAGAATCGCAAATCGCCTGAAGCTCGCTTGCGTTGATGGCCGGGCTTTGCCCGTTGATCCATGTGGGGGCCTGATACCGCCCGTTCACGATCGGCATTTCACTTCACCTCTTCTTCCTGTTCCTCGTCCTTTTCGTCCTTCAGCCGTTCCACTTCAACGGCAACGATGCGGGGGTTGCTTTTTCTGAATTGCGCCTTTTCGCACAGCCAATACCGGGCGTTTTCCCCCTTGATCTCCGCCCGCGTCCCGTCCGAAAAGCAAATGGTCTTTCTCAGCTTCATCTTTTTGCTCATCTGCAAGTCCTCCTGTATGTGAATTGTTTCAGCTTACGGTTGCAATCGGAAAATCCTGCACCGACACGGCGTTCACCGTCATTTCGCCGGTAGAGGCAAGCGGTCTGGAAAACCCCATCACCAGATGCCGCTCCACAGGGGCGCCCGGCTTGTCCGTCCGCACGATGGTCACGATGGTATTCTCTTCCAGATGGAACATCTGACCGCAGGAGATGGTCACGGCCTTTTGCAGCGCCGCCGCCCGCTTCAGCTTCCATTCCGCATAATCCCGGCACATGGTATCCGTGTAAAAGCCGGATTGCTGCACCCAAAGGGTTTTCCGACCGATCAGACCGATGTTCGTGTCACTCTGCGGGTCAAGGTTTTCCGCCCGTCCGCTGGGCTGCGCATACCCGCTCAGCGTTTCGCCCACAACAATGTAATCGTTGTAGACCTGCGTGTTCAGCACCTGATAACTGGCTCCCAAGATCAGCGTGTCCTCCATGGAAAACTGCCACGAAAGCGGCTTGTCGCTGTCCAGAATGTCGTCCTGCGACGCCTCCAGCCGCAGCGCACCCGTGCGGTCATAGCCCGTCCATGCGTTCACCATGCCCGAAAGACCCAATATCACGTCGGCCTTGGTCTGCCCGGCCTCCACGGTCAGCGTATATGGCGTGTCCGTAAGATTCGCCGTGCTTCCGTCCGGGAGCGCCTGCGTCTTGCCGTTGTAGTATTCCGTAAACACGGGCAGCACTCTGTCGATGGGATAGCCGTTTCCCGCGTCCTCCTGCAAAAGCGCCGCGATCGGCTGATAAATGTTCACACCGGCCGCCACCTGATATGTCGCTTCCAGATTTCCGCCCAGCGTCCCGTCCAGCTTCGCCCACTTGTCCACAAGATTCAGCGTCACCGTCCGCCCGTTGGGGAAAACGGATTCCGTTGGCGTTTCGATCACAAATACGCCCTGCTGGAAATAATATTCCGTCCCGTCCGAAAGGATCAGCCCTTCGTCCAGGGCGATCTCCGTTCCAAACCACAGCTTGTTCACGCTGTAGTCGTACTGCCCGTCCACGTTGGAAAGCGTCACGTTCGCCGTGCGCCTCTGCCCGTTTTGCAGATTCACGGAGATCGACCCGTCCGAAATAAAGTTTGCGCTGTTGGGGTTTTGCGCGCTGTTGTCAAGGGAAAACGCCGTGCTTCCGTCGGGATTCAGAAACCGCAGCCGCACCAGCTTGGTAAATGGCGTTCGCAGCATTTTGTAATAATCTGTCAGCTTTTGCGCTTCTGTCATGCCGCTCTCCCCCTCACTGTCCGATGGTCACGGTATAGCCGCCCGCCGCGTTCTGCTCCTTTGTCACGCTGATCGGCTCCACCACCACGCTTGCCAGGCTCGTAAAGCCCGCGTCCGGCTTGATGACCTGCTTCGCAAACGTGGGCGAAACGGTCTTTGTCTGCCCCGTGACGTTCAGCTCCGGCATGGTCGCCTTGCCAAGGATCACAACGCCCTCGGCGCTTCCGATCTCCGCCCACGAAAGGGTCACGGTCTGCGCCTGCTGTCTGCTGTTGTCCTCGGTCTCCATGCTTACCTCGCCCGTCAGCGCCACCTTCCACAGATCGCCCTTCCTGTTCTTCAGAAACAGGGTGTTTTCCGTCAGCGAAAGCGCGTAGATCATGTCCCGCAGCGCCGCCGTATCGGTATATTCTCCCGTCGTTCCGTCGATCACGCCGATCAAAGAAGTCAACTGTCCGCTCTTGTAGTTTGCCGTGTCCTTCTGCACCAGAGGCCAGCGGGTAAAGTTCTTCAGCACGTTCGGCTCGTTGTTGTTCCCCATGCTCCCCGTGGAAAGGTTTTTCCCAAAGTGGTATTCGCTCACCACGGAATACGTGCCGTCCTCCTGCTGAGAACATTCCAAAAGCACCCAGTCCCAATAACACGGCCCCGCGCTGTTGGAAACCAGAGGCGCAAAAGAAAATGCGTTCTCGCTTTCCGGGAAAACATAATAGGTATATGCGTTCCCGTTGGTCACGGCGCGGTCAAGCAAAATGACCTGATTCAGCGGCAACGCGGCAAGCCGCGTCAGCCCGCTTTCCGTGTTCGTCCTCCGATAGACCGAAACGCCTGTCAGCGGGTCTTCGGATTGCAGATTGCCCGCGTTCAAACCGTTGGAAAAGTCCGCGCAGAAATAGGCGATCTCGTCAAATGCCGGAGAAAATGTTCCGTCCATCGCCGCCGCGATATAGGCGCTCTCCTGTCCGCTCATGCACACATAAAGCCAATCCGCCACCTGTCTGCCGGAAAGCCGAAGTTCCGAAATGCTTCCCTGCGTATAAGAGATGGGGAATGTATATGTGTTGATCGCCACAATATCGTCGTCGCTCGGGTAAAGCGTTTCGGAGGGATAAAGTGTATTCGACGGATAAAGTCCGCCTGTAAGCCGTTTTGTGCGCAAATAAAGGGTGTCCGGCGTAACGACAGCCGTGATCTCCGCCGTGTTGGGAATGTTCTCCTGAACGGCAAGCGTAAATCCGCCCACCGCAAGCCTCAGCGTCTGCGTTGTATTGTTGTATTCCAGCGCCAGAGCGCCGCCGCTCGTGTCCGCGGAAAACAGCGTCACGCTTTCGCCGCACAGCGTCCCTTGATAAAACACGCTCCACGGCGCGGGGAACTGCATGGCGTTTCCGCTCACTTCGTTCCATGTGACGCTTGCGCCGGAATCCAGCGAGAGATGCTGGCTCGTCACAGACCACGTTCCGCTTCCCGTTCCCATGATGTAGGAAATGCGCGACCATCCCACGGCAACGCCGTCCCCGCCGCTGCAAGCCGCCGTCACATAGCCCGTCATGTCGCTTGTGGGATAATCCACGGAAAATACCGTCCAGCCCGTGTCCACAAGCGTTCCGCTGCTCGTTTCGCCGCTGCACCGCACCGCGTAGATCGTGTCCGGGAAAAGCCCGTCGTAAGTGATGGAAAGCTGCGCCGTGCAAAAGACCTTTCCCGTGTCAAAAACGGGATTTTCGGTCTGTCCCGCAACGGCGATCTGCCACCGCACAAAGCTCAAAGCGTCGCCTTGCGGCTGAGAATAGACCGCCGTAAAGGTGTTCGACCGCGACGCGACGGGGGAGGGAATCGCCCCCATCGTCAGCGTCGGCGTTTCTCTTGTGATGAACACGTTTCCGCTGGTCTGCGTCACGCTCTCCGTGTCGCTCCACCACATTGTGATGATGCTTTTGTAGCTTGCGCCGTTGCCATAGCCCGCCGTCATCGAAACCGTAATGGTATCTCCGTCCTCCGCCGTGCCGTTTACCATAAAAAATCCGTCTATGGCCACGGCCCCGTCGTAAGAGATTCCGTATTCGTCCAGTCTGATTGCGTCCCAAATGGTCAGCGGCGCCTGTCCGACGCCCCACAAAACAAGGCTGTTGTAAAACCGCTTTGCATAAAAGGTCAGCGTCCCCGTCTGGCTTCCCGTCTTCGCCGCAAACTGCTCATAGTTGCAGGCCACACCCGTTACGCTTCCCGTAGAGCTGACCGCGTTCGTGGGAGGCGTCATCGTTCCGGCGGGGATGGTGTGGCTGAAAAACTCCACCTCTCCGTTTGCCTTTGTCCCGTAAAACGGGCAGTTCGTGGTCAGCCGCCCGGAATCGTAAAGCAGCGTGTTTGTGGTGTCGTTGGTGTAAATCTGCACCATATAGGCGGTCATGGCGCTGTTGCCGTTGACCTGCCAAGTGATCGTCAGATCCCCGCTTGCGTCCACAACGCCGCTTCCCGTGGGGCCGAACACCGAGGGCGTGACGTTTGTCGGCTGAAAAAGGCTCATCCAATCCCTCCCTTATGCGTGATTGTAAATAATCAGATTTTTGCTCATCTTCGCCAGTTCGAAAACAGAGGTGTTTTTTGCGCGTTCCTCCGAAAGCGTGATGTTCCCGAAGTGATATTCCGCGCCGCTGTGGTCGTGCAGTTCCGCCTTGCTTCCGATTTTTCCGGCTCTGTCCTTCGCCGTTCCCGTGCCGTAGAAGAAACGCAGTTCGTTCATCCTCTGCCGGAAGCGGCTGTCTGCCGATGGGCGAAGAAGGTAATTCGTCACGTCGGGAGGCAGCACAATTTCATCCTGCCGCGTCGCCTTGATTCCGCCCAGCCCGCGCAAAATGCCGCCGCTGTCATAAGGAGGCCCGTAAACGATCGGCTCATAGGGGGAATTGAGTTTCCCCGTCAGACTGTTGTCGTAAAGGTTGCTTCCGGGCGGGGCATATACGATGATCGGATCATAGCCCGTTCCGTCGTCGCCGCCGCTGTACCCCAGCCTTGCCCGAAGCGCCTCGGCTTTTCTGTGCGCTTCCTCCATGGCGGCGGTGTCGCCCCGCGCCTTTGCCTCTTCATATTCCCGCTTGTACTGCTGGATTTGCTCATAATAGTCGTCATCCATCCAGTAGCGGTCAGTATCACCGTAGCTCTCGCCCATGCTCGGCCCGGCGTAGTGGACGAATTGATATCCTTCGGGGAGCTGTCCCGTTTCAAGATAGTGCTGCATTTCTTCGGGGGTCATGCTCCGCACGCTGTCCCAATCGCCGTATTGGTAGATTTCGTCGGTGGTAATGCCCCCGTGAGTAAGTTTCCGCGTCCACGGAGCGCCCTTCCCTGCGGGAATGCCGCTTGTGCTGCCGCCGCTTCCGCCGCCGGAAACAGCGCCTACCATCGCCGCAAACGCTTCCAGGCTGGCTTGCACCTGCGGGAGCGTCACAGAGGCAAGGTCGTTCAGAATGTCACCGATGGCACGCGTCGGCTCTTCCAGGCTTTTCAAAATGGCGTCCCACTCGCTCTTCAGCGCGTCATAAGCCGCATTGATGGCGTCCTTCTGCGCCTCGATCTCCTTGACCGCCGCTTCATAAGCCATCTCTTCCTGATAATCAGCCAGCGCCTTTTCCGCGTTCGCCAGCGCTTCCTCCGCACTCTTTACGCTCTGCCCGTTCGCGCCCCATTCCCATTGCCCCGTAGCGGCGTTGTAATAGCGCACGTTCCGTTCGTTTCGGGCTTCCTCCAGCGCGGCGCGGGCCTCTTCCACGGCAAGCTGTTTTTCCTCCAGCGTCAGCCGGTCTTGCTCTACGTCGCGGGCTTCCTTCAGCGCGTCAAGCTGCTTGTCCAGCGCGTCGATTTTGGCGTCACGCACCGCAGCCGCCTGTTCAAGCTGTGCGTCCACAGCCGCCTTCAGCTCGTCAACGATCTCCTTCTGGATGTCCCTGATCTGCTTTTCAATGTCCCACCATTCCGAAGAAAGGGCGTTGATCTCGGTCTGCTCCGCACCGATGCTCCGCAGATATTCCGCCTCGTCATGCAGGGCGCCCTGAATGTCTTTCAGCTTGTCGATGCGGTCTTTGCCGGAAGCGCCCTGCTTCTCCATGAGGTCAAGTTCGCTTTTCAGCAGAGCGACGGTCTTTTTGTGTCCGTCCAGCACAGCGTCGGTCTGGGACTTCGCGGAAGAACTTCCGCCGCCTCCGCCCGAGCCGCCTCCGCCAGAAAAATCAAACTGATCGAACGCTTTGTCTATAACGTCCAGGTTGTCAAGCGCTGACTGCACAGCTTGAATCTTGCTGTTTACTGCGTCGTTAAGATTTCCTCCGTTTGTTCCGTTTGCGCCTCGTCCCTGCGAGATGACTTCTCCATCCGGCCCAATAATAATATTGTTTTTTGCGCCGGAAACCATCGCCTCAGCTTTGTAAAGTTCAAGCATGGCTTCCAGCAGAGCGCGGACGCTCATCCGCTCCACGTCAAATCCAGCCGCCTTCAAACGAGAAGCGTCAATCAGCCCAGATGCTCCGTTTGCCACAAGCTGGGTAGATTGAATGTACTGATCCACCGCCGATTTTGTCAGAATATACCCGTTTTCCGTCAGCGTAAGATACTGGATCAGCTCGGGATATTTTTCGTTCAGCGTCGTCAGCGTCGCCACCGAAAGACGCCCGTTTTCGTCGCTTTCCTGCTGCGCCTTGACAAGCGCTTCATACTGCGGCGCGATCTTTGTTACAACGCCCAAAAGGATCTGCGTTTCAACGTTCTGTTTTTCAAGCGTTCCGAGATAGGTTTTCGCCCCTTCTGCCATTTCGGAATATCGCTTTGCCAACTGGCCGTACAAACGGACAAACTCTGTTTCAACATCGGAGAGTTCAAATCCCGCATCCCGCATTTGAATCAGCAGTTCATACCGTTCTTTGTTTGCAACAACAAGCGCGCCGTACTGTTCTGCTGTTTTCGCCGCAGCCTGTCCTTCTTTCAAAAGGTCAAGTTCTACCTGCTCATAGGATTTTGTATAACGGGCGCGTTCGCCTCTGTGATTTCCATAAGAAACCATTTCCATAGAGCGGGAATCTCCGGCCTGTTCCCGCTGGCGGAACTGTTCAAACTCTTCTTTTTTGGCAATGGCGATTTGATCTTCCATTGCCTTGCGCTGCCCCTCCAACACGGCAAGGCGCTCTTTGTCTGCCTGTGTAAGTTTTTCTGTTTGACTGATAAGCGTGTCGTATTCTGTGCCTGCGCCGAACATTTTTTCATATTCGGCGTTCAGTTCCTCAACGCGCTTTTTTGCTTTTTCAAAGGTTTCCTTGTGGGCTTTATCGTAATCAACAAGTTTTTTCAGCCCGTATACGATGCCAGCGACCGCGCCTGCGGCAAGCATAAACTTTCCGACAGTCGCCGCCAGAACGGGAAACTCCTGTACCAACGCCAGAATCCCCGCGTTCTTGTTTTCGCTCATAGCCCGAGCAAGGCTTTTCCCGATCAGGATGATCGCACCGTTCACCGCGCCCAGCGCAAGCACCGTTCTGCCGAGGTCAGTGTTCAGCGCGTCAACCGCTTTCGTAAAAAAGTCCAAAGCGCCCTTGATCGTGTCCGTGCTGATTACGTTGTTCAGGAACTCGACCCATGTATTCTTCAGGATTTCGCTTTTCCGCGTCCAACTGTCCAGCGCGTTCTCAACTTCCTTGTCCGCACTGCCGACCGCGCCGCGATAATCCTTCAGCATACTCTGGTACATATCCCAGTTCTGGATCAATGCCAAAAGCTGGGAAGTACGCAGCTTGCCGCCGATGTCGGAAACCATGCTCATAAGCTGCTGCTCGGTCAAAAGTCCTTCCTTCATGGACTTTGCCAAGCCGCCGATGGCCTCCATGGGGTTGATGACCTTGCCCGTCGCCTCTGCCGCTCTCACGGCCTCCGGCGCATAGGTTTTCAGCACGTCGCGCAGACCTGCGATCTCGCCCACCGTCCACGTCGCGCCGTCCTCCACTTCGGTCGTCGTGTCGCCGATGATATTCAACGCGAGAGCGCGGAACGCACGTGCCGCCTCCGAGCCGGAACGCTGCGTCACCGCCGTGATCGTACCAATTGCCGCCGTCAGCTCGTCAATGCCGACCCGCGCCTGCTTCGCAACGGGGGCGACGATTCCCAAACCGGATGCGATTTTTTCAATGGAGGTTGCGTATTTGTTATCAATTTCGTTGGCACCATCAAGCACCTTTTGCAGCTCTTGAATGTTTCCCTTGTACTGATATGCCGCGTCCACCGACAAAAGGAACTGATTCGCCACTTCTGCCGTGGTGTCGCCAACCAACTGCGTCTTGACAGCCAGCTCCGCCAGCTCGCTTGCCCGCTCTTTATAACCGGCGCGGGAAAATGCCGCCACGTTTTCCAGATAAGCGTCTGCCGCCACGCCGTAAGCCTTTGCGGTTTTATAAGCCTGCGCCTCGATCTCCGCCATCTGGTCTTTGGTGAAGCCCGTGACCTTGCGCACGGTTACCAACTGATCGTCCACGGCCTTCATGGTGTCCAGGGCGTTGTTGATCGACCGTGTGATGTTGTTGATGCTGCCGTAAATGGCGCTCCACGCGATACCGTTCGCGATCTGCGTCCAGACCTTACTTGCCTTTTGCCCGAACGAAACGGTTGCCTGCTCTGCCGCTTTGGTAGATTTTGTAACTTTGTCAATGTCGCTGGGGTCTGCACTGATTTTGATTTTTTTGCTCTTCAGGCTTCCTACATCTTTTACCAGTTCATCAAAAGATTTTCGGTCAACCTGTACTTTAAGTGCTACGATTTCCCTTGTCTGACCCCCTTATCGCGTTTTATAGCCCTTCACGGCAAGCCCGGAAGCAAGTGTTCGTTCAAAGTCTCCACTTTTCGCAAATGCCTTTTCAGCCGCCTCATGAAACGGTCGCGGGCCTGCATCTCCAAAGAAAAACCTGGGGTTTCCTTCTGCGATCATGTCCGCCAACCGTTCTTTTGGATAAAACCCGCCTTTCAAGTGTTGCCATGGCGCGTCATCTGTCAGCGTGAGTTCTCCGTTTGCCACATGGACGCTTATTTGCCGCTCATCAAGCAGACCGCCGTTCCACATCCGCCTGCTCCAAAATACGGGCGAATACGCATCGTACACATTTTTTTGTGCAGATGCCGTAATTGCCTTTTTTGCGCCGTCGGCAACCCGCGTCTGCAAAACGTCATCTATGTCCTTGTTGAGCTTTGCTTCGATCTTCAGCAAATCTTCCTTCAGCCCCACAGAAAAACGCCCCTTTCCGTGCTTTTGTATGAGAAAGCGGACAAAGAAAATCAGTTCGCCCTTGTCCGCTTTATCATACCCTCCCCCTTTTTGGGGGGAGGGTGTTTTCGATTATCAGGCGGAAACCACGCTGACGTTCACAGGCAGATTGAAGGTGTTGGTGCCGTCCGTATAGGTGACAGCAACCTCAAAATCGCCCGCGGTGGCGCCTGCGGTGATAACGCCCGCGTTGGAAACCGTGGTGCCGTTGGGAGCGCCGGTAGCGGTAAACGTCCAGCCGGTGCCGTAAGCCGCGGGCTTCACAAGCTGACCGTTCTGCATCACGAACATAACGGGGATCTGCGCGGTGGAAGAAGCCGCCACGCTCACAGCGCCGCCGACAACGGCAAGGCCCTGAATCGCCTCAGCACCGTTGTCCAGCACAAAAACGTAATACGCCAGGGCAGAGCCGCCGCCGGAACAGGCGTGGCAGTTCTCGCCCACGGTATCCGCGTCGTACACGATCGCCTGACCGCTCATAGAGGTGGTGTCCGCAGTGGTCTGGTCGCCCACGATGCCGCCGTTGCCGCCCAGCTTCAGGTTGGGAACGATGACGTACAGCCAGCCCACCCGGGTGCCTTCGTTCTGCGGGCCGCCAGCCTCGTTGGAGTAAACGGCGATCTGCGCGGTGAAATGCACCACTTTGGGATCGAACAGGCTGGAAACAGTCGCCATCTGCGCAGTAGGCATCTGGCTGTAATACCACACCTTATAGGTGGTGCCGACAGTGGCGGTGAAGTCGCTGACAACGCCCTCCGCAGAAATGGGATAGGCCACGCCGGTGGTGGCGATCAGAGCGCCGGTGCCGACCTCCTGAACATAAGCGACAACCTCGCTCTGGCCCAGCGCCGCAACGGGAGCGCCCTCGGAAACGTCGATGGTCAGCGCCGCGTCGGTAGCGGTAAGGGTCTGGCAGGTCATCACGGGAGCGCCGAAGGTGACGGAAGCGCCAACCTGCGCGGCCTTGGCAGCCAGAGAGAAATCGGCGGCGGTGAACTCAACGTTCAGCGACGCATCCGAGGGGATAATGCTTGCCACGGCGTTGCCGAGACCGGCACGGATTTCGCCCATGGTGACGGAGGTGGTGATGTTGCCGGTGGTGAACTTGTTGGAATAGTAGATCACGTCGTTGGAAGCCTTGTCCACGGCAATCGCTTCACAGGTGCCTTTGACGTAATACTTCTTGTCGGTGAAAAAGATCATTGTTTCACTCTCCTTCTGTTATTTTGGGTCAAATAGGGGTGTTCGCCCCTGCGTTCTGCATGGCTTGATAGCCCTTGCCGCCCGCAAAATCGCCCATGCTGATAACGCCTGCGCTTTCGTCACTTATGCGGTCAAACCACGGATTCGGCTGCGGGTTGCCGTGCTTCCACGAACATCCGCTTCCCTCTGCAACGGCGCAAACCATGTAATCCATAACGCGCCGGAGGCTTTTTTGCCTCTGCATCAGCTTCGCAATGGGCCACGCTTCCACGTCGCTTTCGTCTGCGCCGCACAGCGCACACACGCCGGAAATCATGTCCTCGATGCGAAAGTCCAGCTTTGTGCTTTTGGCCTCTGCTACGTCAGCCTCGGCCTCTACCAGCTCCGGGTTTACTTCGTCCCCATAAAGTTCGATTGCGTTCTGCGCCGCCAAAATGGGCCGCAGGCGGCTAAACATGATCGGCGTGATCTTTTTTTCTTCGCCGTTCTGAAAAAATCTGATTTCCTTCAGTTTTTTCGGGTTTTCCGGGTCTGCGTACAGCAGGAAAGGTAAATCGTTGCCGCCGTTTTTCATGCCCTCCAGCCGCAAAGAAAGGCTGAGAAACAGCAACGTGCGATAAAACCATCCCTCCGGCGCTTCCCCGTTCACCCGATGCTCAAAGTCGATCTGATAAAGTGCCTGAAGCAGCGGCATACTCAGATACGCCACAGGGAGGCTTCTCTGCATCATGCCGATGGCGGGCTTCCCGATCAGGTAATCTTCGTAATCTGAGACCGGAATCGGGTAAAGGGTCAATCCCTCTGTTTCCACAGGACGAAACAGACGGATGCTGCGTTTTATGTCAAGGGGCAATTCCATGTTTTCCTTCCCCCGTTTCACTTCATTCCCGCACGTCAGAGCTTTCCATCCAATGGATGCTCATGTGCAGCGTTCTTCCCACGTGATAGCCGTCGTCCCACAGCGGCTTCGACCCGTTGTCCGTGTGGACGTACCGGGAAAAGTCGCACACGCCCACTCCGGCGATATTTACGCCGTGGAGCGATTCAACGATGGCCTGCTCAATGTCATAGCTCCTGGAATAAGCGTTTGTTTTGGTGTTTCCTTCCTGGTCTGCGTTGCAAAGGATTTCAAAATAAACGCCGATCTCGTTGCTGAACGGGCTGTTCGGTATATTGCGCCCCAAATAGCATTTTACGGTGGTCGCCGCGTCCAACTCCACCTGCCCCCAGTACACTTGCGGAAACAGGCGGTATCCCTTCGGGTGCTTTGCCTTTCGCTCGTCCGTGTTGATGTCCGGCCTGTTCCCGTCAAACAGCAGGCTCATTTTTTCTTCCGCCGTTGGAAGCGCCTCGCCCAGCGGATTTGCGCCGTCATACCACACGTATTTGATAAAGCGCACCCTTGCCCTGTCGTTGTCATCCTTCGGGATATAGCCGTATTTGTCCGGCAAATCCAGCAGATAAGTAATCAGCTTCAGCGGGATTTGTTCGCTCCCTCGCATAGAGTTATATCCCGTCATCACTTTTTCATAAGGGTAAAAGGCGCTGTCAAAGGAAACGTTGCTTGCCACGGGCCATCACTCCTTGCTGTCCGCTTTTTCGGCTCGATCTTTCAAAAATGCGTCCATTTCGGCTTTTGCCTGCGCCATTGCATCAGCCGCCTGCTGCATGGCCTCCGGAGTGGATTGTGCGCTGAACATCGCCATGATGCGATTTGTCGGCTCGTTCATCACCTGAAGCAGACCGTACACCTCTGCGTTCACGATCTTTTCCAGCGCCTTGTAATCCGCCACCATGTCAAACACTCTGTCGCGCTTGTCCTTGTCGGATTTCATGCGCTCCAGCGCGTTCAGGGGGTGCATGGCGGCAAATCTGTCATAATCGTCCTGCGACAGAAGCCATTCGTCCCCCTCCACAGGCTCATAATCCAGCCCCAGATACATTTTTACCAGCGCCCCCATGAGATAGCGCATCTTCAGCCCTGCGTTTTCTTTATACATGGGCGGCATGGGAACGTTTTCGCCTCCGTCGCTTGCGTGGATCTCCATGCGGTCAAAGCATCTGCTTCCGCAGTATTCCGCAAACGCCAGTTTTTCAGCCAGAGGAATGTAAGTCTTTTTGATCTGGATGTTCATAAAAAATCTCCTTCGTTATTTGTTTTCTTCTTCGGATTTTTTTAAGATAAGGCACGATCTCGCCTTGTCCGTGTTCTCCCACATTTTTGTCACGCCGCAAAAGTGCTGAAACCCGCACCAATCGTTCCCTTGCGGGAGGCCGTGACAATGCAGAGATACATCACCTTTCTTTCGATAAGCTAAAGGGCAGTTGTACGCCATCATCGGCCTCCTTCATAGTCGCTTGCCTTTACGATCAGTGGCTCGATATTGCTGTTGCCCCAGTTTTGCGCTACGATCCACCTGTCATACAGCGCATCCGGGACTACGATCTGCAAGCCGCTGTTGTTGTATGGGATCGTTGTGTTGGTGTTGCTTGCAAGTGCCGGGATGCTTGTCGCAAGCCGAAAGTCTATCAGGGTAAGCGCCGTGCAGCCGGAAAACGTGTACGTTCCGATCCGTGTCGTAGACGCGCCGAACGTGATCTTTTGCAAGGCCGTATCGCTCGAAAACGCATATTGCCCCGTGAGATTTACCGACGTTGCCAGCGAAAAGTCCACTTCGGTCAGCGCCGTGCAATTCGCAAATTGGTAATTGTGCGATGTGTTGGTGGTAACAAATCCTCCGTTTGCCGTTGCCGTGATCTTTTGAACGTTGAGGCAGTACCGGAAAATGCTTGCTCCGGTAGGCGTTACAAGCGCGTCCAACTCGATTTCGCTTGCGCTCCTGCAATATTGGAAAGCATATGTGCCTACGGATTTGTCCTCCCCGGTTATTTTGATTTTCCGCAGCGCCCCGCACTGACTAAAACAACTGTTAGGAAGTGTGCTAAGCAGACTTATATCTGGCATATCTTCCAGCGCGGTATGATCGAACGCATATGTGGGCGGGTTCCCGGTGGTGGCCTTGCCGATCACAGTGTTCAAACTGTACGCTTGTCTGCATCCTGGCAAAGTGGTCACGCCCTCCGGCAAAGTCAGACGACGCAACGCACCGCAATAATCGAATCTGGAAACAGAAGCGGAACTTGCCAGGTTTTTACCGCAGGAAAAATACCTCATGCTGCTGTTGTATGAGTACCCATCACTTCCCCAAGACGTGATGCTGCTCGGAATCGTCAGACCGCGAAGCCTCTGACAGTGGCCGACAGCGGATGTTGTTGATAAATCGTATGGCAGGATCAGTGTTTCAATCATGCCAAGTCCCTGCATTGCGGTCGATCCGCTCAATCCCATTCCGCTGCCCAACTCTACACGGGTAACACTGTTCCCTGCCGGAGACCCAGGCGTCGCGGACCATCCGCCGGTAAAGTTCACATTTTGATTTGCAATAGATGCTCCACTGAGGTTGCACGCGGTAAGAATCTTGATGCAATAGTTCCCCGCCGTGCTGTAATCGTGGAATGCAGAATAACTAAAACTTTCTCTTGCGCTCCCGTCGCCCCAATCAACCGTCGTACTTCCGGAAATCAGCAGACCAAGCGAATCTCCAGCCTCCACCGTCACATAGATTCGCGCCTTCGCCCCGTCCTCGTCGTCCAGGTCGTACATTTGTCCGATCTCCAGCCCGCCGTAGGCCGTGACGTAGGCCTGCGCGTCCGCAAGCGACCAGTTCCAGCCTTGCGCCACGGCGCCTCTGTGCGAAGGATTCTCCGGCATGGCGTTCAGCGCCAAAAACTCGTCTGCGGTGTAGGAATACACCCGCTTGTTCACCCAATCATCGTAAAAATTGACGTCCTTGATCTCTGCTTCAGGCGTCTCGCCGCCGCTGCTGGGAACATTGACCGTGATAGGGCTGTAAGCCTTTCCCGCAGGAGCCGTGTAAGTCCCGTTTTCGGTGATTTGCAGGCTTTCCACCGTTGTCTGCGGCACGTTGACCGTCACGGGATCATAGGCTTTCCCGGAAGGAGCGTTATAGGTGCCGTTTTGCGTAACGGTAAGCGTTTCGGTGGTCACGCTTCCGACGCTCACGGTCACAGGCCCGTAAGCTGTTCCGGCGGGAGGCGTGTATTCGCCGTTCTCCGTCACGGAAAGCGGCGCAACCGTCGTTTGCGGCACATTCACCGTCACGGGGTCGTAAGCACTTCCTTCCGGGGCGCTGTAAGTGCCGTTTTCAGTTATGGTAATGGGCTCCGTGTCAACGCCACCCATTTCCGCATTCCCGACGATCGGCGCACCGGATTTATCAGTCGCCGTTTCGTTTCTTTGCAATGTTTCAGGCGTTACGGTGTTTCTGGTCAAATCCTGCAAAACAGTTCCGTTTGCCAAAACGATTTTGTTGTTGTACCTTGCGCTTCCCCCGCTTCCTGCGTCGTGTTATTCCTCCGCGGTTTCGCCTGACACATAGCTTTCGCACATGATCGTGCGTCCATCCTCGTTCATAATCACCGCGCCGTGCCGTCTAAGCCCGCTCTTTGCCGCAAAACTCAAAATGGCGTGGTACTTGCTTTTGGCGTCACGCTGGGTGTCGTGCTGGGTCGTAAGCGTAGACAGCGTTCCGTCTTCGCTTTTTTGTATCTCGATAACCAAAAACATGATTTTTCCCTCCCGTCTTTATCTGCCCGGCGTGTAAACTTCTCCGGAAAATACATACCAGCTGCTCCAATGATCTGTGCCGCTGTAATAACTGGACATCCGCTGATAGATTTTTGATGGGTCACTGAGATTTGTCACGCGCTGCAACCGCGGAACGGGACTTTTTATGCCGGTGATCGCCTCAATCAGCCATGTGGAATTATCGGCCTCGGAAAAATAAATGATCGACGGGAAAGCCCGATTAAATGGCGATGTGGCGCAATAATCCCAGACCGAAAGTCGCCCGCTTTGCACGTTGAAATGATTGTGCGTTTTTGACGCAAACATGTTGCTTGCCGATTGACTGTCAAGGTAATCTGTGATGATAGTGTTGATTATCTCGCCGCCCTCAATAATGAGGCTCCGATAATAAGACGTCCAAGGTTCTTCTGTATTCCAGGCGTGCTGGAAAACGTAAGTCTGGTCGCCAACAACGATTGTTTCAACGTGGACTTGATACACAAACTCGTCAAATCCAAACTTGTAATCGCCGGGGACGATAAGTGTGTCAAGGAATGTCCCTGCGTCCCAGTCGTAAGCCTCTCCGTCGATGTAGCCCAAATCCTGCACAAGATTTGTGATCTTCACCGCGCCCGTCTGCCCGTTCACGCTCTGGACGGGGACGGCGGAAATGTCCTCGGCGGTAATAAAACCGGAATCATTTTCCAGTTCAGAGGTTTTTTGCGGAATGTCAGAAACGCCCGGCGCGTTGATGTTCTCCCGCGCCTGCGCCTGTTCTTCAGCCGTAAGCGTCTGCGCGGTGTATAGAACGGCGCCTTCGGTCTGTTCGCCGTTCAAAACGTGCGCTTCGACCCTGTTTTGCTTTGTTTTGGCATAAAGCATAACGCTCATTACAACACCGCCTTCGATTGCGAATCATATACCATGATCGGGATAAAACCATGCTCACCGCGCACCGTGTCATCTGCAAACTTTACGCGCCAGTCAAGCGTTGCACCCTGAAGCGGGAGCGCAAACGTTTCGCTCTGGCTCGGCGTAAACACAAATACGGTGTTTTTGGGGTCGAAAGTGATTCTCCCGCCGCCTGTGCTTCGCCAAAGGTAACTCGTCTTTCCCATGGTGACTTCCAGCTTTTCAAGCGTTCCCGTGTCCGTAATGCGCTCATTGTCAACGTACAAAGAAAGCTCGATGGGGTACGAATCTCCGCGCTTGATCTCTATGCCGTTCATCTGCTTCCTCCTTTTTACAGCCCGAACAGGCTGATTTCCGCACTGGCGCTGTATTCGCCGCGCATCGCCGTCACGGTAAGCGGCACAACGCTTCCGCCCCAACAGGTCACGGTCACGCTGTTTCCGCTGATCTCCATACTGTATGCTTCAGCATCAGCCCCGCTCAGGCTCCATGTAACGGGGAGCGCGGTCTCAACGCCGTTCTCCACATATACAGCCGTCACGGTGGCTTGCTCATATTTGCTGAGTTGACCTGGCGTGTTCCCGGAAAAGGCAACGTAGCTTTCCCCCGCACTTGCCACGTTTACGGCAAAGGAGGCGCTGTATTTCGGGTTTTGCGTCAAGTGTGCGGTGATTACACATTCCCCACCGGAAATTGCCGAAATAAGGCCGTTTCCGTCCGCCTGCGCAACACTTTCGTCCGAAGATGTCCATGTGATTGTGATGGGGTTTTCTGCGGTAGATTCTACTTCCACGCCCTTGCGGATGTTCGTCGCGCTGAATTGCGCCGTGCTTCCCGCCGCCATTTCAGCCTGCCCGCTTATCAGGATTTCCCAGCTAAAGGTTTTTCCGCCCGCAACATGATTTTCCATATCGTCCATGTTGTTTTTAACGGTGTCCGCCTCGATGGTAAATTGCAGAAGCCGCACACTGTTGTAATCCCCCGTAAACTCTTGCACAAAGTCCGAATAGCCACGCACATAATACGCCTGCGACCCCAGCACGATCCGGCTGTTGGTGTCAAGCTGGCGCGTGTATTCGTTATATTGGCAAGTGACGTTGAAATAGCCTTTGTTCACCAGCATCGTGTCTTCCGGGTAAAGCGCCGTTGCTCTCGCCCTCATGCTGTCCACGACAATAGGCTCCGAAATCACGTTGCCGTAATAGTCCAAAAAGTTCCAGACCGCGTTGCACCGCCGCACCATGGCCGTCGCCGTTTCCCCCGTCATGTTCTGCGGGTTTGTGGCAAGCCATGTGTTTCCCATGCACACAAACTTCGCTCCCGGCGGGATGTATGTGATGCTGCGGTTTGCGATCAGCACTTTTTTCCAATCGTCATTCATTTTCTCCGCCCTGGAGTTCAACGAAACGCTGTCAGCCATGCGGATGTACTGCGTCTGCCATTCCAGCGGGTCATCCGGGTTAAGCCCCTGCACCTGCGCCTCAAAATAGTTTGCGGCGTACTGTGCGTAATCTTCCGTAAAAATACGGCTCGGATTCCCATAATAAGGAAATTGCTTGCTCCCGTACTGCGGCGTGGGGTCGTTTGCCGGAATGTTGCGCCGCCCGTAAAGCAGCAGGGCGTTTCCGATGTTTTTGTCTGCCATGTGGGATCACCGGCCCCTTCAGATAAGATTCTTGATCTGGTGGCTCTGATATACGCTGGAAACGGTGGAGTGATACGCCACGTCCTGCTCATATTTCCGCGCCTCGTCGTTAAAG
>JAZUSJ010000139.1:0-3059 GCA_045606685.1 Eubacteriales bacterium | reverse complement strand
AGCTTTTAAAAAATTATCCCCCGGATGAAAATTCATCCGGGGGAATTTTATGCATTAATCAGTTTTATAAATTAAGCATTTTCCAGCAGAGTCTGGAAGTTTTCTTCATTTACTTTGTATGTAAGTGTTTCAGGCAGGGATACCAGCAGTGGCAGACGGATAACCAGTTCGGAAGCGATGTAAATTATAAACAGCCACTGTGGACCGATTGTGTCGTAGATGATACCTGCAGCAGCAGCTACAACAGCAGCAATCAGTGAACCTACCATGCTGTTAGCGCCTGCCCAGCGGCCCAGTGCCCAGTGTGGAACCAGTTCGTTCTGTACAGAACCGGAAACAACCATGGAGATTTCCTGGAAGCCGGCAAGGATCCCTACGATATAAAGCATTGCTGTGCTCTTTGTCAGCAGCAGCAGTACCAGGCCTGCAACGTAAAGGCTGATTGTTGAGCTCAGAACAATTTTACGGCCGTATTTGTCAGCCATAATACCTACAAAGTAACCGCAAAGTCGGATCGTAGCCATGTCGTTCTGTGAGCCAAGGAGTTGCTACTCCAATTTGTCTTTCCTAAGACCGGCTTGGCCTCCGACTTTATCTTGACGAGGTGGACTTTGACGAGGTCTGCGCCAAGGCGTTGGCCGCGCATTGCCGTCACTCACTCCCCGAAGGGGAGGAGCGCAAAAAGCTGTATCAGAAAATGCTGGCGCAGGGCTTTACTTCTGCCCAGGTCAGAGAGGCCTTTGAGAGCATTGACGCAGAGTAAGTGTAAATTTTTTGATACGACGTGCGAATGCTCTTGTAAAAACCAAAGATTTAGGATATAATGGTAAGCGGAGAGCCATGAGCTTTCCGCTTATCCTGTATATAAGGAGAATTTTGATGAAATTCTGGAAGATCATATCGGCTTTGCTTTGCATGTTGCTTGCATGCAGCATTTGCTCCTGCAGCGGCGAGGTGCTGGGGCAAGGGCCGCAGCAGGGAACAGGGCAGTTAGGCACCGGAGCGATCGGCACGACCGGTCAGAGTGGCGGCCACGCGGGCTCGCTCAATCCCGGGGATGCATTTGCCAATGCCGAGCATATGCTGACCATGCGCGTACTAAAGACCGGCAAGTCCGACTGCATGCTGATCAAGCTGGACAATACCGTGATCATGATCGACACGGCCGACGCGGACGATTACGGCGAGATCAGCGATACGCTGCAGTCGCTGGGTATTGCGCGTATCGATTATCTGATCCTGACGCATTTTGACAATGACCACATTGGCAGCGCAGCCAAGATCATTGAGGATTTTGAGGTTGCCGAGGTGTATATGCCCAACTACGTGCGCGATTCGGGGCTGTATCGCTCCTTGCTTTCCTCGCTGCAGGAAAACGAGGCACGCACCAAGGTGCATAAGCTCAATGACGATACCACCCTGCCGCTCCCCGTGGGCAGCATGTGGATCAATGTCTCGCGTGTCTATCCCGATCTGAGCCATGAGGAGCCCATTCCCGTGGACAGCATGGATAACGATCTTTCGCTGATCTGCGGTCTTACCTTGGGCGATTTTTCCGCTTTGCTCATGGGAGATGCTGAAAAAGCACGCTGTGAGGACTTTTTGGCGCAAACACAATATGCAGGGCAGTACGATTTTATCAAGCTGCCGCACCATGGCAGCCACAATAAGGCTTTGCGCGACCTGCTTACCACTTGCGGCATCAAGTACGGTGTGATCTGCTCGGACGCACTGGCTAACATAGAGATGGAAGTGGTCAATCTGATGCGCAATCTGGATGCGCTGACGTATTATTCCTATAACGGTGATCTGACCGTCCGTACCGATGGCAAGACCGTGGAATGCACGCAATGAGGTGAGGGCATGAAAAAAATATTGATCGTATACGCGACCAAAACGGGCAGTACAAAGACAGCCGCAAGGCTGCTCTCGGACAGAATCCCGGGCAGAGATTTTACGCTTTGCACCACAGAGGATGCAGAGAGTGATCCTACGCATTACGATATCGTGGTGATCGGCGGCTGTATCCGTTATGCAAAGCTGTATAAGCCGGTCAGGGAATACTTAAAAAAGTGGGATGCGGTGCTTGCGACCAAGCAAACGGGCTATTTCATTCTGTGCGGATTTCCCGATAGCGCAGAGGAGTATTATGAGAAAAATCTGACACAGGCGCAGCGCGAGCGCGCATTTGAGCTTGCATGCTTTGGCGGAGAAATGGTGCCGGCACATGCCCAAAGTCTTTGGGATAAGCTGGTTCTCAAAATCGAGCGCGACAATATCCTGGGCGGAGGCAATAACGGTGAGCAAAGGGAAGATATGGTGCTTCCCACGATCTCGGAGGAGAATATTGCGCAGTTTGCGGGCAAGCTCAAGGCCTTATCGCTTTAAGAGCGGAAAATTGTTAGAAAATTGCGCAAAAAACTGTTGACAAATCCGCATTTGTGTGATAATATATTACGGTACGAAAAAATCGTGCCGTAATATTCGACCCATTAGCTCAGATGGCAGAGCACATGACTTTTAATCATGGTGTCCGGAGTTCGACTCTCCGATGGGTCACCAAATAGAGAGAGCACCGCAAGCGCGGTGCTCTCTCTATTTGCTGCCCCATCAACCGAGCCGAACTCTTCGAGCTGCGATGAAGCTAAACCCATTTGTATAAGCAAACAAGCAGCTCGACCTTTCGGTGCAGAGCGCCGAAAGAATTCGACATCTCCGATGGGTGTCCGAGGGTAGCGCGCAAGTGCTGTTCTCGGATCGTGACCATCACCCCGGCAGAATTCTGGGGCAATCATATAAAAAAGTTTTCGTCAGAGTGTAGTGTGGACGGTCATTTTTCCGTTATTTAGGGTGAAGGACCTTCAAGAACACACGAAAGGAGTGTGAGTTATGGAAGATAAGCAGATAGTAGATCTATACTTTGAGCGCTCGGAGTCTGCTATCACCGAGACCGAAAAGAAGTACGGACGGTACTGCCATTACATCGCATATCGCATTCTCGAAAATGACGAAGATGCAAAAGAGATCGTCAACGATACTTATCTCAAAACGTGGAACAC
>JAZUSJ010000138.1:0-13349 GCA_045606685.1 Eubacteriales bacterium | reverse complement strand
GCCACAGCCGCGTGACGAAAATCCCCCCCTGCTGCGCAGCAGGGGGGATGAAAGAATCTTATTCATTTTGTAAATTCTTTTGTTTTTTAGGCTGTCTACTTGACAGGGGGCACATTATTCGTCTGTCGGGGTTACTCTTTTGATAAATTGGATTTTACAGAAAAAATACTCTATGTGTAGCGAAAATATTGTTTTACTTAACAAGCTCGTCGAAGGGCTTTATGAACTTGGAATTATAATAACTGTATTCAATTTTTCCGTAAGTGCCTGTTTTGAGCCATCGACTTTCTCCGCTTACGGTAGCATACAACCATACTGCCAAATTGTATTTATCTGTTTTGGCTGCTTCTTCGGCTTGTTCCTCTGTGAAGCAAGTTATGAAGTAGATGTAATCACTGTCAGAATCTTCGGTTAAACTCGCTTTTATGTAGCAGAGCTGTGAGCTTTCGGCTTCATCCTTATGCTCTCCGTGCGTTACGTAATAGCCTGCATCCTCGTATGCCTGAATGATGTCTTCGCATGATATTTCTTTTGTCTCTGATTTACTGCAAGCCACAACTGAGAAGCAAAGAGAAAGTAGTAAAGAGATGAATACTATCTTTTTCATAATCAGTCGTCCTTTCAGTATTCCCTTTCGCAAAACGCGCCGTTTGTGAAATCCGGGAAGTCGACGGGCGCTCCTCCCTTGGCGATCGACATTTCGGACAGCGGTGTGACCGCCATCCATGCGGCTGCGTCGTATACGTCGATGGGGCAAGGTGTGCCGTTTCTGACAGCCTCGATGAATGCGTCGTATACAAGACCGTCCATGCCGCCGTGGCCACCGCGGATTCCCTCCTTGAGATACTTCTCCCAGACGGGATGCTCGTACTTTTCAAGGTACTTTTCCGCGTTGTTCCACTGCACCGACCAATTCCAATGGTCTGCGGGCGTGAAATCGGAATCCAGGTAAACGGAATTGTTGTCTTCCATGTACATACCCAGCGTGCCGCGCACGGTAAATCTTCTGCTGTAAGCTCTTGGCAGCGTTGTATCAAGGCTGAGCGTAATGGTCTCGCCGTTGGCGCACTTGATGATGGTGGTCACCACGTCACCCTGTGCGAAATTCGCAGTACGCAGCGCGGGGTTGACGTTTTCGTGCTGCTTTGCATATTCATTCATACCGCGCGACTTGCTTGCAACCGAAACAAGACTCAAGAATCTGTTGCCTCTGTTGATGTTCAGAATCTGCGCGATCGGGCCAAGCTCGTGCGTCGGATAGTTCTCGCAGTTTCTGTGCAGATAATTGCGCAGTCTGTAGTGCCTGTTTTCTTTACCGTAAGCGACCTCATCGCGAAGGTCGTGGCAATAGCCGCCTTCACAATGCACGATCTCGCCAAACAGCCCCTGCTTGATCATATTCATGACCATCATTTCAATTCTGCCGTAGCAGCAGTTTTCAAGGAACATAAAGGGTGTGCCGGTGCGCTCATAGGCGCGGACAAGATCCCAGCACTGCTCCAGCGTATATGCGCCACCGACCTCCATGCCTACGGCAATTCCCTTTTCCATAGCCTCAACGGCAATCGGCACGTGGGACTCCCAAGAAGACAGGATCAGCACAGCATCCGCAAGCGCGGGATCCAGCACATCATGCCAATTTGTGCTTGCATAAGGCTTTTCAAATCCACGTCCGACAATGGCTTCCACAGCCCGATCAACTCTATCCTGATATGTATCGCACACAGCAGTCACAACCATATTATCCATATCCAAAAGGCAATTCTGCAGCATATATCCGCCTCTGCAACCAAGCCCTATGATTGCCACTCTGACTTTTTCCATCATGGTACCTCCAATGTTTTTATTACTTTATAACTATACCATTTTTTTTGTATTCTGTCAAGAATTTTGGAAAACTATTGCAATATCAGTTGGATTGTGATACAATAATGTGAATGCAAATACGATATGGGAGTTTATCATGAAGATCATAATCGTTGGTGCCGGCACTGTCGGCACGGTTATTTGTACACAACTTGCCAATGACGGTCACAATATAACACTGGTCGATCATGACGTTGCTGTATTGACCGAACTGAGTAATAAATTCGATATTATTGGTGTTGAAGGCAACGGCGCTTCGGTTTCTACACTTCGTAAAGCCGGTGCGGATAAAGCAGATCTGCTTGTTGCCGTAACCAATCAGGATGAACTGAATATTCTATGCTGCGCCTCAGCAAAAAAGCTTGGCACCAAGCACACCATTGCACGAGTTCGTAATCCCGAGTATAATGAGCTGATGCAGATGCTCAAGCAGGATCTTAACCTCTCGTTGACCATCAATCCCGAGCTCAATGTTGCAAAGGAGATATCGCGCATGCTTCGCTTCCCCTTTGCTGCTAAGGTCGACACCTGCTATCATGGAAGAGTGGAGTTGGCCGAATTCATCATTGGCGAGAATTCTCCTTTATGCGGTATGACGCTGGCGCAGCTCCATACCAAGCTGAATCTGCGTTTTCTGATCTGCGGTGTAGTTCGTAATGGACAGGCACACATCCCCAAGGGTGATTTTATTCTTAATGTTGGCGATAACGTATGTGTGACCGCACACGACGAGGAGATCGCACATTTTTTCAAGGCCGTAGGAGCTTACAAGCACCCTGTTAAGGACGTTTTGATCGTTGGCGGCGGAAGAATGACTTATTACCTGCTTTCCTTCTTGCAAAAATCGAAGATCAGCGCTACCGTGATCGAGCCGGACAAGCAACGCTGCCGCGAGCTTGCAGAGCATTTTGACTGTAACGTCATTCGTGAGGACGGAACCAACCAAGCCGTTCTCAAGGAAGAAGGCATTGCGCAGACCGATGCTTTTATCGCACTTTCTTCCGAGGACGAGGAAAATGCGATTGTTTCGCTTTACGCTAAATCGCAAAGCACCAAAAAGATCATCACACTGATAAATGCCATGCAGTATGTAGAGCTTTTCAAGGGAGTAGGCCTTGACAGCATCGTTTCTCCCAAATATTCTACCTCCAACGAGATTTTGCGTTACGTCAGATCTCTTGAGGTTACCAAGGATATCGAAATCGAATCCCTTCACATGCTTATGGACGACAAATTTGAGGCATTGGAATGCGTGATCAAGGAATTTGTAGACGGAATAACAGGCATTCCGCTCAAGCAGCTGAAACTCAAGCGCAACGTGCTGATTGCCACCATCGTTCACAAGGATAAGATCATTATCCCCTCCGGTAACGACAAAATTGAAACCGGTGATACAGTCATTTTGTTTACCTCCGATGTGGAAATCAATGATATAAAGGATATTTTGAAGTAATATGAATTATCGTATGTTACGGTATCTGCTGGGATGTATTTTACTCATTGAAGCTATCCTTTTGTTACTCCCAACAGCAGTTGCCTTAATCTATCAAGAGGATATACTTCCCTTCATCTATACAATCTCGCTATTGCTCATCGTATCGGTTCCTTCAGTCATTCTCAAGCCGAAGAATACTCAGATATATGCAAGAGAGGGATTTGTGTGCGTCAGTGCAGCCTGGATTCTGATGGCCCTGTTTGGAGCGCTTCCCTTTATTTTCAGTGGCGTGATTACCAACCCTGTTGACGCATTTTTCGAAACTGTTTCCGGCTTTACAACCACGGGTGCAAGTGTTCTCCAAGCTGTCGAACACTTGCCGAAAGGAATTCTGTTTTGGAGAAGCTTTACCCACTGGATAGGTGGTATGGGTGTACTGGTATTCATGCTTGCCATTCTGCCCTCAGCAGGCGGTGAAGCAATTTATCTGATGCGTGCTGAGGTTCCGGGGCCTACAAAAGGAAAATTAGTACCTAAAATGCGACAAACTGCGCTGATCCTGTACGGTATTTATATCGTGTTGACTGTGATCGAAGTCGTTGCTCTGCTGTTTTGTCAGATGCCTCTGTTTGATTCACTCGTCACTTCTTTTGCCACAGCAGGTACCGGCGGCTTTTCCATTCTTAACAATTCGATAGCCGGCTATCAGAATCCTGCAGCTGAATGGATTATTGCAATCTTTATGCTGCTGTTCGGTATTAATTTCAACCTGTTCTTCTTTGTTTTGATCGGAAAAATCAAGGACGTATTCAAGAGCGAAGAGCTTCGTGCCTATCTTGGCGTTGTTACTGTGGCTGTAGTTTTGATTCTGGTTAACACTTATCAGATGTTTGATAGCTTTGGCCAAGGTCTGCGAACCGTATTTTTCCAAGTTTCATCCATCATTACTACCACCGGCTTTTGCACCGTGGAATTCAATGACTGGCCGGTTCTTTCTAAAACCGTTATCGTACTTTTAATGATGATCGGGGCTTGCGCAGGATCTACAGGCGGTGGATTAAAAATCTCGCGTATTCTCATTCTGGCAAAAAATATTGTCCGCGAAATCAAGCACATGATAAGACCTAAATCAGTCAACGTAGTTCGCGTTGACGGCGAAGTGGTACCGGACGAAACGCTCCGCTCTGCTACGGGATATCTGACTGTGTATATCACGGTTTCAATCCTGACAATGTTTTTGATCTCGATTGACGGATTGAGCATAGAGACCAATCTGACTGCAGCATTGTCCTGTGTAAATAATATCGGGCCTGCACTTGGAGAATTTGGTGCCTTTGGTAACTTTTCCCCCTATTCCGACTTTTCAACTTTTATTCTCTCTCTTGCCATGCTGTTCGGTAGACTGGAGCTTGTTCCCATGCTGGTGCTTTTCTCTCCCTACGCTTGGAAAAAACGATAAAAATCAAAAAGCAGATGACGCGCTGTCATCTGCTTTTTGATTTTACTTTGTTATCGGCTCAACATTTCCTTTGCTGCGGTAGGCGGCAAGCACCAGTCGGACGACCTTTGCGGCCTCCTTGGCATCAATTTCAAAGCGTCTGCCATGGGCAATACAATCGTAATAGTCCGCAATCAATGCAGCGTGTCCGCTGCCGTAGCATACCTTTCCGAGCGCGTGCGCGGTATCATCGTAATGTACGTGTCTGTCATCGTACAGCACGTCCTTGGGCATAATCTTGATCCATTCTCCGTCCGCTCTGAGGGTAAGCTCTACAGGACAATCCGTAACTCCTCCGTTGGTAGCATAAAAGGTAAAGCCTTTGTTTTTCTCGTTTGCCAGGATCACTGCCGTGTCTTCAACTTCAATCTCGTCGGAGAGCGTCATGCAGGATATCAGCCCGCGTAAGGACTCAGGCATACCGACAAACCACTGAACAAGATCAAGAGTATGCAATGCCTGATTGATCAGCACGCCACCGCCCTCAGTATCCCATTTTCCTCTCCACTGACCTGAACGGTAATAAGCGGCATCTCTGTACCATGTCACGCTGGCGGTCGCACAGAGAGAATTTTTGCCTTCTAAATATGCCTTTACAGCCCGGTTTGCGGTATTGTATCGATTCTGCAAGCAAACACCGATCTGCTTGTCGCTTTTTTCAGCCGCATCCAGTATACGAACAATATCCTGCTCCGAAATACAAAGCGGTTTTTCACACAGCACGTTCACACCATTCTCCAAGGCTTTGATGATCATATCCGCATGCAGATAGTGCGGCGTGCAGATATGTACGACGTCGATTATTTCTGACTGAAGCATGGTTTCGTAATCGATATAGTGCTGCTCTCCGGGAGCATTTTTCAACGCTTCGGGATTGCAATCACAAACGGCTGCAAGCTCATGTCCTTGCTGCGCGAGCACCTGTGCGTGCAGCTTGGCAATATTGCCGTATCCGACAATAGCTGACTTCATAAGGGCCTCCTTTTACTTGCTGCCAAATGTCCCCGCGGTATCAGCAACCGCACCGTCGTCGCAGGATTTCTTCACAGAATTAGCCACATGTGCCTGAAGCTCTCTGCAGTAACGCTCCTCGTCAACGGGCAGCGAAATGGTCTCACCGTTGTTCCAGCCGGAAAGCTCCATGGCGTTCATCATTTCAACACCGTTGATACCCTCGGTACCGTCTACAAAGAGAGGCTCCTCACCGCGGATCGCTGCAATGAAATTATTGATAATTCCCATATGCTGAGGATTTTCACCGTCAGTCTCCACTTCGGTCACAGTACATTTAGGCGGCATAAATCCGGTATCTGCAGTTCTTGCCCATTCCTGCGTATCAGCCTCGTTCTTCCAGTAGAACAACTTATTGTTCTCAACCAGCAGCTTGCCGCGTGTACCCGAGATCTCAAAGCGGTTGGTACCGGGAGCTTCACCCGTTGTAGTAATAAACATACCGGTCGCACCGTTCTTGTAGCGGAAGTAAGCGGTCACTTCATCCTCCACCTCAATATCGTGCCACTTTCCGTACTGACAGAAGCCATTGATCTGAACCGGCATTTCGCCAACAACCCATTGTACAAGGTCGATCTGGTGCGGACACTGATTGATCAGCACACCACCGCCTTCACCTTCCCAAGTAGCTCTCCAGCTGCCGCTGTCGTAGTATTGCTGAGTACGGTACCAATCTGTAATGATCCACGTAACTCTCTGCAGCTCACCAATGCCGCCGTCCTTCACGATCTCGCGCATTTTTCTGTATACGCAGTTGGTACGCTGATTGAACATCATGGCAAAGAGCGCGTCACTTTGCTTTGCGCATTCGTTCATTTCCTTGACCTGCTTGGTATATACACCTGCAGGCTTATCGCAAATGACATGAATGCCGCGCTTGAGGCACTCCATGACCATTTCCGGATGGAAATAGTGCGGCACAACTACCATGACCATATCGCAAAGACCGCTGTCCAGCATGTCAATATAATTGTCAAAATATGCGATGTCCTGACCAACGGTTCGTGCTTTCATAGCTTCAACCTTTGCAGGATTGTTGTCGCACAGCGCAGTGATCACACCGTTCGGGATCTTTCCGGGGAGAAACAGACCTGCCATGTAATGCGTACCCTGATTACCAAGACCAATAATACCAACTCTTACCTTTTCCATTTTAAATCTCCTTTACAGATGGTTATGAATGTATCGAATGCTTCTTTCAACCTGCTCCATCGTATCGGGCAGTGTTGCAGCGTTATCCTGTTCTACAAGGAAGTATTTTGCACCTGCTGCCTGCATGCGAGGAATCAGAGACGCAAAATCAATATTACCGTCACCGACCGGTGCAAATACAGGGGAAAATCCACCCGGTGCGTCGGGAGTGTTTGTGATCATATAATCCTTAAGATGAACACAGCAGATCCTTCCCTTCAATCGATCCACCGTTGCCCCGATATCCACGCCGCCGTACTGCAGCCAGTAGGTATCCAGTGTATAGTTGATGTGAGGCGCATTGTCGACTATATAATCAAATACGGTTTGACCGCCGTGCTTGAAAAACTCGAAATGGTGATGGTGATAAAAGAACGAAAAGCCGTTCTGTTGCATGATCTCTCCTGCGCGATCCAGCTGCTCGATCATGCTCTTACAGCGCACCTCGTCTGCAATGGCATCCGGAGGCATTGCACCAAGACCGATGTTCTTACAGCCGAACTTATCATGCTCCTCCATCAGTGCCTGCGTATCATTGACAATACGGTCCATAGGCACATGCGTCAGAACCACCGGCAAACCGGTTGCCGCGCTGACACGCGCGATCCTTTCAGGCTCAAAGGCACCGCCTGAATACTGGATATACGAATATCCCATTTCCTTGAGTGCCTTGGCAGCCTCCAGAAAATGCTCTTCGGTATCCAGATAATTGCGAATCGAAAACAGATTAAGTCCCGCCTGCATGTCTGATAAATCCTCCTTGTATTGGTTGATAACCGTTTTGCAGCAACAGGTCCTTGAGAGCGTTTGCAGCTGCATCAAAGGCTTGGTCATTGGTTGCAAAGGTGTATTTATTCTTCATTTCCTGATTATCGATCTGTGCATATCCGGCAAACACCCGCAAATGCGGCTCCAGCGTCAGTACGACATCCGCATCCGGATCGATCATACCGATCAGCTGATCAATCTTTCCGTCTCCGTGTCCGGCAGGCACGATCTCGCCCGTCTCTGCTATGACATCCTTGATATGGAAATACTCGGTTCGCGCATGCAAGCTTTGCAGTGTTTGATCTGCAGGCTGACCGACCTGCAAAAAGTTTGCAGGATCGTAAACAAAATGCAAGCCCTTGACATGATGCATCAATAACTCCACTCTTTCCAGAGTATCACCGTAAATGTCTTTTTCGTTCTCATGGCACAGCATCACGCCGTATCTGTCTGCCACCTCGATCATGCGGCGCAAATAGTCGTAAACCTTTTGCTCCTGCCCGTACGCTTCAAAGAAGCTGAACATACGAATACGTTTTGCACCAAGCACTAAAGCAAGCTCACAAACATGTTCCACCGTTTTCAGATATTCCTCAATATCCACACCAATGTCAACCTTTCCCAAGGGTGAGCCGACAGACCAAACAGCAATGCCTTGACTCTCAAGCTGAAGCTTGATATCAGCTGCCTCTTCAAGCGTCAGATCCTTGACGTTTTTCCCTGCAACCGAGCGCAGTTCAGTCAAAGAAATCCCATTTCTTTTCATCGCATCAATCTGACCTTGCAGAGATGGATTTGCTTCATCCGAAAAAGCACAAAGTCTTATCATATTTAGCCTCCGATTTCTGAAAATTCCCAAAATCACGAAATTTATTTTTCGAAAATTCATCGCATAATTTGCAATTTCCATTGCTTTTTTCGCAATTATATTGTACAATATACATAGAACTCTGTCAAGAGTATTCCAAGTATCTTTTTTACTTTTTTCAGTTCGTCGTCAGGTCAAAAACCGGGAAACAGATTGAAAGCCCATTCTGCGTGTTTGCGGAGCATGCATTCACGCATAAACCATTTGCGCCGCCATAGGCGGCATGGAGGATTACTATGAAACAATTTATGGATCGTGATTTTCTGCTCTCGACTCCTACAGCCGTAAAGCTCTATCATGAATATGCGGCAAGCATGCCTTTGGTTGACTATCATTGCCATATTGATCCCAAGGAAATTTGGGAGAACCGTCAGTTTGAGAACCTGACGCAGATCTGGCTTGGCGGTGATCATTACAAATGGCGCATCATGCGTTCTAACGGTGTTTCGGAGGAGTACATCACCGGCAATGCACCCGACCGCGAAAAATTCCAGAAATTTGCAGAGGCACTCCCCCGCTGCGTCGGCAATCCCATGTACCATTGGTGCCATCTTGAGTTAAAAACCTACTTTGGATATGACGGCATCCTGAACGGTCAGACGGCACAGACGGTCTGGGATCTGTGTAACCAAAAGCTCAAAACCATGCGTGCCAGAGATTTCATCGAGGCAAGCAACGTTGCCATGATCGGTACGACCGACGATCCCTGCAGCGATCTTGCTTATCACGCATTGATCGCAACCACTGATATAAAAGCAAAGGTTTGCCCCAGCTTCCGTCCAGATCCCGCGCTCAATATGCACAAAAATGGCTTTGCCCAATACATAGCAAAGCTTTCCGCAGTAAGCGGCATCGAGATCAAAACGTTGGGTGACGTTAAGACAGCACTGCGTGCGCGTATGGATCACTTTGACAGACACGGCTGCAGAGCCAGTGACCACGGTCTTGATTACATCATGTACCGCCGTGCAAGTGAAGACGAGATCAACGCAGCTCTTTCTGCCGCGCTTGCAGGTCAGACTGTTTCCATGGAGCTGGTGGAAGCATACCAGACCGAGCTGCTTTTGTTCTGCGGACGCGAGTATGCCAAGCGCGGATGGGTAATGCAGCTGCACTTCAGCTGTATGAGAAATCCCAACAGCCGCCGCTTTGCAGAGCTTGGCCCGGACACAGGCTTTGACAGCATTGCCGTGACAGACAGCTGTTCAGCGCTCTACCGTCTGATGGATGCTTGGGACAAGCAAGATTCTCTGCCTCGCACCGTGCTATACAGCCTCAATCCCTCCGATAACCAGTGGATCGATTCGCTGATCGGTGCTTTCCAGGACAGCTCGATTCCCGGAAAGGTTCAGCATGGCAGCGCGTGGTGGTTCAACGACAATAAGCATGGTATGCAGGATCAGCTTACCAGCCTTGCCAACCTTGGCATTCTCGGCAACTTTATTGGTATGCTGACCGACTCCCGCAGCTTTCTTAGCTACACAAGACACGAATACTTCCGCAGAATTCTCTGCAATCTGATCGGCACATGGATCGAAAACGGTGAATATCCCTGCGACGTTGAAACCGCGGGCGCGCTGGTTCAGGATATTTGCTATCATAACGCGGCACGTTATTTTGGACTGTAAAAGGAGAATTACGCTATGCAAATGACATTTCGCTGGTATGGCGAGGGCAACGACAGGATAAGCCTTGCCGATATCAAACAAATTCCCGGTGTCAGCGGCATCGTTTGGGCCTTACATGACAAAATGCCGGGTGAGATCTGGCAGCCCGAAGAGATCGCCAAGGTAAAAACACAGCTTGACGAGTATGGATTCAACATGGACGTTGTTGAGTCTGTCAACGTGCATGACGATATCAAGATCGGTCTTCCCACAAGAGACGGCTACATAGAAAACTACAAGCAGACCATTCGTAATCTTGCCCCCTTTGGTGTCAAGGTCATCTGCTACAACTTCATGCCCATCTTTGACTGGACCAGATCCAACCTCTTCCACCCTGTAGGCGACGGCTCGACTGCGCTGTTCTATGAAAAGAACATGATCCAGGATGACTACAACGCCATGGCAAAATACATTCTGGACTTTACCGAAAAATACAACATGTCCTTCCCCGGATGGGAGCCTGAACGCATGGCTAAGCTGGATGAGCTGTTCAAGGCTTATGCAGGCGTTGATCATGAAAAGCTGTGGGCTAACCTCAAATACTTTTTGGACGCGCTCATGCCCGTTTGTGAGGAAACCGGTATCAAAATGGCCATTCACATGGACGATCCGCCCTGGGACATCTTTGGTCTTCCCAGACTGCTTGTGGACGAGCCCTCGATCGATCGCTTCCTTTCGATGGTCGATCACCCCTGCAACTGTCTGACGCTTTGCTCGGGCAGCCTGAATGCCAACCCCGAGACCAACGTGGCCGACATCGTGCGCAAGCACTGCGACAGAATCGCATTTGCGCACATCCGTAACGTCAAGCACTTCGAGAACGGTGACTTCTCCGAAGCAAGCCACAGAGATTGCGATGGGGACACCGGCATACTTGACATTCTGAAGGCGTATCACGATTGTGGCTTTGACGGCTACATCCGCCCCGACCACGGCAGACATCTGTGGGGTGAAGGTCCGGGAACTGTCAGACCGGGATACGGTCTTTACGATCGAGCGCTGGGCATTATGTACATGCTGGGCGTTTGGGACATGCTTGATAAATTGGAGGAAAAATAAATGATTCACTTACCTTTACACATTGATTATACCGATAAGGTTGTTGTTATTACGGGTGCGGGCGGCCTGATCTGCGGTGCTATGGCTCGTGCCTTTGCACAGTGCGGAGCAAAGGTAGCAGCCCTTGACCTTAACCAAGAAGCAGTACAAAAGCTGGCTGATGAGCTGAACGCAGAGGGCTTTATCTGCAAGGGCTACAAGGCAAACGTGCTGGATCCCGAGATCCTTGAGTCAGTTCACGCGCAGGTACTTGCCGATCTTGGCAAGTGCGACATACTTGTTAACGGCGCAGGCGGCAACAATCCCCGTGCTACTACCACCAACGAGTATCATCACGAAGCGACTCCCGACGGCAAATCCTTCTTTGATCTGGATGCCGATGGTGTGGATTTCGTGTTCAAGCTCAATTTCCAGGGTACACTTCTGCCCACGCAAGTCTTTGCAAAGGATATGCTGAAGGATGGCGGCTGCATTCTCAACATCTCTTCCATGAATGCATACACCCCTCTGACCAAGATCCCCGCATACTCTGCGGCCAAGGCAGGCATCTCCAATTTTACACAATGGCTGGCGACACATTTTGCAGGCACCAACATTCGCTGCAACGCGATCGCTCCCGGTTTCCTTGTTTCCGCACAGAACTATTCTCTGCTCTTTCACGAGGATGGCACTCCGACCGCCAGAAGTGCAAAGATTCTGAACGGCACTCCCTGCCACAGATACGTCAACGCAGAGGAGCTGTTGGGTGCTACTCTGTTCCTTTGTGACGACAGAAGCGCATCCGCCATTACCGGTGTCGTACTTCCCATCGACTGCGGCTTTGCTGCATATTCGGGCGTATAAGTAGGTATTGACATGACCGTACTTGAAAGATTTTCCCGCGTGGGCATCGTCCCCGTGGTTGTCATTGATCAGGCAGAGGATGCTGTTCCTTGCGCAAAGGCCTTGCTTGCAGGCGGCATAGACGTCATGGAGATCACCTTCCGTACTTCTGCTGCTCCCAAGGCGATCAAGGCCGTATCCGAAGCTTGCCCCGATATGCTGGTTGGCGCAGGCACCGTACTGAATCTTGAACAGTGCAAGTTAGCTTGCGAAATGGGCGCAAAATTCATCGTTTCTCCCGGATTTGACAAGGATGTTGTTTCTTACTGCATCGAAAACGGAATCGCAACAACTCCCGGCTGTGTCACTCCCACTGAGATCACGGCTGCTGTCAATATGGGGCTGAAGGTCATCAAGTTCTTCCCCGCCAACGTTTACGGTGGCTTGAGTGCGATGAAGAATCTGTCCGCTCCCTTTGTGGGCATCAAATTCTTGCCCACGGGCGGCATCAATACCGCAAACGTGCGCGAGTACGTTGACGCACCCTTTATTCATGCCGTGGGTGGCTCGTGGATCTGCCCTCGCGCTGATATCGCGGCCGGAAACTGGGATAAGATCACCGCGCTGTGCAAAGAAGCCCGCGCAGCTGCGTTTGACTGAATAGGAGGCAGACATGGCAAAGATTATAACATTTGGTGAGCTGATGCTCAGACTTCAACCCAATAATTATGAAAGATTCATACAGGCAAGTCAGGTGGAATTCTCCTTTGGCGGCGGCGAGGCAAACGTGGCCGTTTCGCTTGCAAACTACGGCATGGATGCTGCCTTTGTGACCAAGCTCCCCGCGCACGCCATCGGGCAGGCTGCCGTCAATTCCCTGCGCAGATACGGTGTGGATACCTCCTTGATCGTGCGCGGCGGTGACCGCGTAGGCATTTACTTCAACGAAAAGGGCGCATCCCAGCGCGGCTCAGTTTGTATCTACGATCGTGCAAATTCCGCGATTGCAAAAGCAAATGCCGAGGATTTTGATTGGGATAAGATCTTTGACGGTGCCGAGTGGTTCCACTTTACCGGCATTACTCCCGCGCTCGGGCAGAACGTAGCAGACATTTGTCTGGAGGCCTGCAAGGCAGCAAAGGCCAAGGGCATCAAGATCTCCTG
>JAZUSJ010000137.1:0-3200 GCA_045606685.1 Eubacteriales bacterium | reverse complement strand
ATTTGAGGTAAAGGTTACGGGGATAAAATACTTCTCGGGGTGCGCGGTGCTGTCTTTTATGTATGCATCGAGGTCTTTTCGCAGGACGGTGTAACGGCGGGTTTTCTTGCCAGAGTCCTTGCAGGGGATCATTCCGTTTTGGAGCATCCACGCGCACTTGCGTTTGCTGATATGTAAGATCTTGCAGATCTGCTCGGCGGAGAGCTTTTCGCTTTTCTTTGTTTTATTCGTCATGGCTCATCCTCTCCCGCTGCCGTCTTTGCCATGCGGTTTCGTCGCCGGTGGTAGCGGCGAGGTAATCGATAAAGTCGGCTTTGCTGATCAGCCGCTTGCCTCGGTAGGCATATGCGATGAGCTTGCCCTCGTTGATCGCGGCGTGGATGCTGTTTTTGCTCACGTGGATCAGCCTTGACGCCTCGAGTGCGGTGATCACGTCGGGGCATTTTCGGTGGAGGTGCTCCAGCCCTTTTATCTTTTCTTCGGTTGTCATCGTGTGACTCCTTTCTGCTTTGTCAGCACAAAGGATATCACAAAGAAACGTAAAGTCCAGAGAGAATCGGAAAGAATTATAAGAAAAGAAAGCACAAACGAAAAAAATCAATTTGTTCAGAAAAATATTACAAGTATACTTACAATTATTCTTGACAAAGATTGATTTTTATGCTATAATACATCCAAAAGGAGCGTGATGAACTATGGCTATTACTTCTAAAGACAGTATATTGAAGGTGTTGACAGCGTATAATCCTTGGTGGAAAACCGGTATTGTAAATCCTAAAATGTCTAAGACGTATAAGAGATTTGCCTTTCATGAGGCTATGAAAAAGCTGAACCAGAAGGACATTCGGAGAACAGTCGTATTAAGCGGTACACGACGCGTTGGAAAAACAACAATACAGTATCAGATGATTGAAGCATTGTTAACATCCGGGGTTGCTCCGCAGAAGATCGTATTTATTTCTATGGATCATCCTATGTTAAAGCTCAGCCAGTTTCAAGACGTTTTAGAGTGCTACCATGAAAACATCTATGCTGATCAAGACGTATATTACTTTTTTGATGAAATACAATATGCACAGGATTGGGATCGTTGGCTAAAAACGATTTACGACACACAGCCTGACACCCGTGTGGTAGCCACAGGCTCTGCAAGTCCTGCGCTTATGAAAGGTAGTCGCGAAAGCGGAGCTGGCAGATGGTCTGTTATTCAAGTTCCCACTTTATCTTTCTATGAGTATTGTGAGCTGCTTGGTGTGGAACGCCCTGATATCCCCGAGGACTTGAAGGTAACATCCCTTCTATACAAATCTCAAATCGAGCGCAACCAGATTATGTTACAGCTATCCAAGGTACAAAATCACTTTATGAGATATTTGCAAGTGGGTGGATTTCCCGAGCTCGCACTCGCCGACAATGATCTTATGGCACAGCAGGTGATGCGTGAGGATGTTGTAGATAAAGTACTCAAGAGGGACCTTCCCTCGCTATATAACATTCGCAACGCGACAGAATTAGAGCGAATTTTCTTGTATTTGTGTAACGTTTCCTCCGAAATTGTTTCCATAGAAGCTATTACCAAAGAATTGAACGGAGTATCTCGCACAACTGTAGAGAATTATATTCAATTCTTGGAAAGTGCAAACTTGATTTACCAAAGCTGGCCTGTAGATATGGCCGGTAAGAAGGTACTGAAAGCAAGACCGAAAATCTATATTGCAGATGCTGCAATCAGAAATGCCGTGCTAATGGATGATTCCATTATGACTGATCCCACAGGAATGGGCAAAGTTGTCGAAACCGCTGTCTACAAGCACGTTGCCGCCTTCTACTATCAATTTGCGACTTCTGTTGGATATTTCAGAGGTGGAAGAAAGAACAAAGAAATTGATGTTGTGGTTGACTATCCCAATATCAAAAACATTCTGATTGAAGTGAAATACCGTGAAGGTGCGCCGATCGCAGACGACGATGCTATCGTTGAATTATGCGAGGAAGCCTCTGCAGCTATTGTTGTAACCAAAACGGCAACAGACTTTGGCGTGCACAACACACCGAGCGGAAAGATTCTACTCAGAATTCCGGCGTTTGCTTTTTTGTATTTACTTGGAAACGCCGAAAAGCATGGATATCGCGGAATAGAATAATCATTGAGCAAACAAAAATAGTGACCGCCCGTCCCCTTGGCCTTGCATTAGCCGTGCATTTTTCTCGGAAGGGGCAATAAAGCGGTCACTAATTCGCTGAAAATTGCGGAAATTAGGGATAGTGAGGGACAGAAAGAGCCTGTATGACAGCTGCTCGAAATCAGTTTGTGGGAAACCACACGAGGGTTCGAATCCCTCCCTCTGCGCCAAATGAAACCTAAATTGAACGTTATGTTTGATTTAGGTTTTTCTTTTTGTGATAAGCACACGCTATGGTGCCAAAATTTATTTTTTGTTGTTTTATCTCCTTAAAATACTTGAAATATCTGCTAAACGTGATATAATTAATTTACTAAATCGACTTTATGTTTTTTTGATTTTTTCTTAAAATTCAAGGAGATAAAGCAATGAAAAAGATTATAATAGCTTTGTTGGTTTCTTTAAATACTCTTTTGTTAGCTGGTTGCGGTTTACCATCTGAAATTTGTCATTTCTGCGAATATTCCGAATGGCATCTTGAATCAGATGTTACATGCACTTCCAATGGCAAAGAATCCCGCATTTGTTCTATTTGCGGAGATATAGATATTAAAGAAATCCCAGCCTTGGGGCATATAATAACAAATGGTATGTGTGATAGATGTGGTATAAAAATTGAGGATACAGTTTCTGAGCCAACATCTACTCCAAATATAGATAGTGACACTTCCACATCTTCTGATAAAGATATGATTCAACAATTTATCGATTTGGGCTTTATCGAAAGTGAAGCAAAAGAAATGGAACAAATTTTTTTGGTTGTTGGAATTACAAAAATAAGCGATATCAAAAAAGGTCCTGGTTCTGGAATAGATGATTTGCAAAGTTTTATATGCAACATATTTGATTATGATAAAAGTAAGGGTGGTTTGTCATTGCATTTCACCATAGAAAATCGTCAACTTTGTTATATATCGCTTGACGGAATTCCAACTCAAAAAATTGATTATTTTTACATAAATATTTTTGGAGATGTAAAATCAAAAATATCAAATTCAAAGAAATCTGTTGTTATGT
>JAZUSJ010000136.1:0-4332 GCA_045606685.1 Eubacteriales bacterium | reverse complement strand
GTGAACGAAGGGCAGGGCATAGGCGATTTTCTTGAACACGCCGCCCACAAGCTCAAGGTCAAACCAGATGCCCGAAAGCCAGGCAGAGAGGTTGGTCAGGATGGATCCGCACACCGCGCCCGCCTGCTTGTCGGTCAGGATGCTGCCGAACAAAAGCCCCATGGCAATGTAGAGAAGCGCGACGGGAATGATCATGGCAAGCGCATACAGGATGTTGACCGAGGGGGCAAGCCCCAAGAGCAGCGCAACGGCATAGCAGACCATGCTTTGCGCAAGCGAGATGGGCAGCATGGGCAGCGTGTAGCCCAAAATGAAGTCAAGCGGTGTCAGCGGTGTGGTGTAAAGACGCTGCAAAAGTGCGCTGCCACGGTCTTTTGCGATGATGACGGATGAAAACATGGTCATAAAGGAAAGACCGAAGACGGTCACGCCCGGTGTCAGATGATCGATCTCAAAAAGAGATACGGGAATGTTGGCCTGAATGATGCTCAGCAGCAGGATCAGCACCACCGGAAAGCCGAGGCCAAAGAACAGATTGAGCGGATCGCGCAAAATCTCCAGCGCGTTTCGTTTGGCAAAGGTCAGCATTCTCATGCGCCCACCCCCTTTACGACCTTGATAAAGGCTTGCTCAAAGCTGTCCGTGCCTGCGGATGCTTTGATGGCATTGGCCGTGTCGCAGACAAGCAGCCTGCCGTCCTTCATGATGGCAATGCGATCGGAGAGAGCCTCGGCCTCCTCCATGTAGTGCGTGGTCAGGATCACGGTCACAGAACCCTTGAGCGCACGGATGATGTCCCAAAGATCGCTGCGTGCCAGCACGTCCAGCCCCAGCGTAGGCTCGTCCAAGAACAGGATCTGCGGCTCGCTGATCAGCGCCATGGCAATGCTCAGCCGTCGTTGCCAGCCGCCGGAAAGCTTGCCCGCTTTCTTTTTCATGACCGCATCAAGCCCCAGAAGTGCGGATAATTCCGCAATTTTTGCCTCTTTTTTGTCTTTGGCAAAGCCGTGTACACCGCAGATCAGCTCTAAATTTTCGCGCACCGAAAGCCCGGGCGCAACCGCGGTTTCCTGCGGAGATACCGCGATCATGGCCTTGACGGCAGAAGACTCTGTGCGGATGCTCTTGCCAAACAAAAGCGCGTCGCCCTCGGTGGGAGCGGTCAGGCAGCAAAGCATTTTGATGGTGGTGGTCTTTCCCGCACCGTTGACGCCCAAGAGCGAGAGCAGCTCACCGCGCCGTACGTCCAGCGAGAGATGATCTACAGCCGTGACGTCTTTGTATTGTTTTGTCAGATCTTTGATCTCGATTGCATTTGTCATGTGCGTTCCTCCTTGACGTATTTTGTCCGCAGGCCTTGGTAGACGTCGCTGATCATGCGGCTGATCAGCTCGGTGTCAAGCGCGAGATAAGAAGTAGCCAGCATGGTGCCGATTCCGTGCACGAAGCCCCACATTTCCATGTGTAAAAGCTCGGCCTCTGTGCGACTGATGCCGTTGGCCTTCATGATCATGTCCACCGATTGCTCAAAATCGGTCGAGGGGAGCTGCGCCCGCCCTTTGCGGTCGCACATGAAAAGCACGCGGAAAAGCTGCTTTTCCTGCTCGGCAAAGCGCACGTAGGCCATGCCGTATGCCTTGTAGGGTGGATATTGACCGTTTTCCCTCTCGCGCGTCAAAAAACCGTAGTAGTGATCATACGCAGCGGCATAGACTGCCCGCTGCAGCTCGTCCAGAGAGTCGAAATTAGAGAAAATGGGCTGAGTCGAGCAGCCGAGTGCTGCGGCAATGCTGCGCGCGTTCATGGCCTCCTCGCCCTGTTCACGCAAAAGCGACAGCGTGGCCGCCACGATCTCCTGCTTTGTAACCTTTGGTTTGGGTGGCATATGTACCTCCTAAAAATAACAATCGATATATAACACTCGTTATTATACACATAAAAAAGAAAAAAGTCAAGGGATTTTGCAAAAAACACCGCGGAAAATCCGCGGTGTCATGGACGTTTCGCGAGAAAAAGCAACAGGAGCGAGGCTCCTGTTGCTTGCGTTTATTGTTATGATTGCGACTGAGGCCTTATTCCACTCGCTTAAATTAGCATTATACCCCGTGAATTTAGGTCTTTTCGCGCGGTTTTTCGGGGGATTTGACCGCCTTTTTCTGCTTCGTCTATGGAGTTTGCAAAAAAAACGGTATCAAAATGGTATCATCGATACCATCCGCCCTCTGCCTCTCACTTAGCGTAAATCCTTTTCTGTGAATTATGCGCAAAGTTCTTATTTTACCAGTCTATATTCAACGGTAAATGCCTCTTCTTTGGCAGGCTGAAGACGAAGCAGCGTGGCATCGCCTGCCTCCAGGTGAAGCGAAAGCATATTGGTACAATCGTTTTTAACGTATTGCAGACCGTCGTTACGGCATACTTCATAAATACGGTAGCATTTGTTGAGTTTCAGCGTAACGGTCTTATCGGAAAGATAGTCACGGTTGAGTACCATCATATAGCGATTGCCGTAGGGATCGCCAAACTCACCGACGGAAGTGCGATAGGGAAGCTTACCCTGAAGAAATGTGCTGTCAGAGAGCGGCTCGGCGTATTGCTTCATCGGCTCAAAGTCCGGAAGGCAGGCATCGTCGTGGAACACGTGCTTACATTCAAGAGCCATCAGCGTATCACCAAGTGCTTTGAATTCTGTGTTTATCTGTTTTTGTGGTTCAAAAAAGGGCAGACGATTTCCGTCATCATCGACAATGGCGTCGGTTGCGCAGTAGTGCTGGAGCGCTTTTGCCCCGTGCATCGCTCCCGCGTACATCGACAGACGGATCATCGGGAAGGTAAAGAGGGGCACTTTATGTAAATTCACACCCTGGTAATAAAACCAAAAAGGCATTTTACGCGAGTCAGCGATGCGCTTAACTGCGGCAAGATCGCACCACATCGGCGAGTTGTCGAGCTGAGCCTCCTCGTTTTGCTCGGGAGTGCCTATCGGATAATAGTCAAAAGAGAGAACAGGTGGATCAATAATATCGGCAAAGCGCTCGACGTAGGCGGGGAAAGCGTTGTCATCCCAGTGAAAATAGGGATTGTAGCTGGGATTGGCAACCGTAAACGGCAAAGCCGACGCATCCTCGTTCTCGCAGTCATCGGTCAGCTTGCGGCAGATCTTAAACTGCTCCTCAAAAAAGGGTTCATCCCAAACGTAATAGCCGACAACAGAATTCCATTTTCTTTTTTCTGCAATTACCTTGCGAATGTCAGTCTCGCCTTTGAAGGAGCTCTCTTTCCACGAGCCTCTTCCGACCATGCTTTGATACATATTCGAGTAATATGGGCCATGGTTTCCGCCTATCGGATCTCTGTCCCAGGCACCGCCAAAGCGGCTCATATTCTGGTAGATGAGGCTGAGACCGAATTGCTCGCAAAGCTGAACTGCGGCATCTGCCTGCTCGTCCGATGCCCAACCGAGTTCAACGGTATCAAAGCCTACGTCAGCACAGGCTTTGATGTGCTTGCGCATATTGTTTCCGTGCGCCTTGAACTGAGAAAGTATGAAATGATCCTGTGTCCATTTGCGGCGCGGGTTTCCGATCGGATAACGGTTCAAGATTATTTGTTTCATGTCAAATTCTCCTTATGCTGTTATGACCTTCAGGGCAATCTGCAAAAAGTGGCTTGGAAGAAGGCTTCCAAGCCACTTAAAACCCTTATGGATTGTATTATTCCCACTCGATGGTACCCGTAGGCTTGGGCGTCAGATCGTAAAGAACTCTGTTGATGCCCTCGACCTCGGCGGTAATTCTCGCGGTGATCTTATGCAGCACGGGATAGGGGATCTCCTCGATGGTGGCGGTCATGGCGTCCTTGGTATTGACGGCGCGGATAATGGCGGGCCAGCCTTCATAGCGGCTTTCGTCCTTTACGCCAACGCTCTTGATGTCGGGCACGGCGATGAAGTACTGCCAGACTTTTTCAGCCAGGCCGTTCTTATCGAACTCTTCCCGCAGGATGGCATCGGCTTCCCGCAGAGCGTGCAGACGGTCACGGGTGATGGCACCCAGGCAGCGGACACCCAGACCGGGGCCGGGGAAGGGCTGACGGTAGACCATGGCATGGGGCAGACCCAGGGCCTCGCCAACCACGCGGACCTCGTCCTTAAACAGCAGCTTGATGGGCTCAACCAGCTCAAACTGCAGATCTTCGGGCAGACCGCCCACATTGTGGTGGGACTTGACGGCCTTCTTGCCCTCGGCGGCCTTGACGGACTCCAGGATATCGGGATAGATGGTACCCTGAGCCAGGAAAGAGATGCCCTCCAGCTTCCGGGCCTCGTCGGCA
>JAZUSJ010000135.1:0-19658 GCA_045606685.1 Eubacteriales bacterium | reverse complement strand
CACCCTGCTTGATCAGCTGTACGGCAAACTCGTAGCACTTGCCAAAGTAGTCGGAGCCGTAATATACGCCGCCCGTGGGGGTAGCGCCAAGCCATTCGAGGTCCTCGCGGATGGAGCGAACGAATTCGTCGGATTCCTTTGCGGGGTTGGTGTCGTCGTAGCGCAGGTTGAACAGACCGTTATACTTGTTTGCCACGTCGGTGTTGATGCAGATCGCCTTGACCGAGCCGATGTGCAGGTAACCGTTGGGCTCGGGCGGGAAACGGGTGTGGATCTTGGTATCGGGGTTGACGCTCAGATCCTCGTTGACAATGTCAAAAATAAAGTTGTTGTTGGTTTCTGCCATGATTTTAACCTCAATTAATTATAGAGTTTACAGGGTTGCAAGCATGCTCTCCAGGCGTGCGACTGTTCTGTCGTAGCCAAGGATCTGCATGACCGTCCAAAGGTCGGGTGCGTTGGTCTTGCCGGTCACGGCAAGGCGCAGGAACATGGAAATATCGGCTACGCTGCCCTTGAAAGCAGAGGGATCAGCCTTGTAAGCCTTCATATCGGCGGTATAGCCAAGGTCGGCGCCGATCTCCTTGATCTTTTCAAACCATGTATTCATGTCGTCCGAGATATCAAAGGTCTTGATAAAGCTCTCCAGTGTTGCCTTGATGTCGGCTCTGTCAAACTGCTCGGGGTACTGCTCGGTAAGTGTAAACAGCTCGTCAAAGAAGAAGCCCATATAGGGGCGCGCATCCTTCCAGACAGCCAGATCCTTACGGGGCTTTTTGCCGCCTCTGCCGATTGCAAAAATGTTTGCGGTGTAAGCGGGATCACGTGCAAGCAGTGCGCCGAATTCGGGATCGTAGGTCTGCGCCCATTCGGTGACTGCCAGCGTGACCTTTTGCGCACTCATGCGGGAGATGACGTTCTTAGATACATCATTGAGCTTGTTAAAGTCAAACAGACAGCCCGAAGCACTCATTTTCTTGATGTTGAAGGGGAAGTCGGTGTAAGGCTTTTCGGGATTCTGCGCGTGCCATTCCTCGTAGTTGGAGTTGAGCAGCGTCATCACGTACTCGCAAACGCACTCGGGGGCATAGCCCATCGCCGCGTAGTCGTCCATGTTTGCGCCCATGTCGCGCTTGGAAAGCTTCTTTTTGTTGCCGTTTTCATCCAGGCGCATGATCTGCGAGATGTGCATGTACTTGGGCAGGCGGAAGCCCAGATAGCGGAACAGCTGAATGTGCTTTGCAAGGCTGGGCAGCCATTCCTCTCCGCGAATGACGTGCGTGGTACCCATCAGGTGGTCGTCCACCGCGTGTGCGAAGTGGTAGGTGGGAATGCCGTCGGATTTCAGCAGTACGAAATCCTCGTCGTTCTCGGGGATATCCAGCTTGCCTCTGACAAGGTCGGTGAAGGGTGTTTTCTTGGAAGGATCGCCGTCTGCCAGAATGCGCAGCACGAAGGGGTTGCCCGCTGCTAAATTTTGCTCGACCTCGGCCATGGTAATGGCGCGCGCCTTGAGCATTTCTGCGCGTCTTTCCTCGGCCTGTGCCTGCCAGTCGGTGTTCTTGATCTCTTCCTTTTTGTTCACAGCCTGCAGCGCTCCCAGCTCTTCCTCGGTGGTAAAGCAGGGGTAAGCAAGTCCCTTGCGTACCAGCTCCTTGGCAAAGGTCTGATAAATTTCAGCACGTGCGCTCTGCTTGTAGGGGCCGTATGCGCCTTGGTCGCTGACCTTGCCGCTCTGGTCAAGGATCGCGCCCTCGTCAAAGTGGATGCCGTAGTGTGCCAGCGTCTTGATCAGGCCCTCGGCAGCACCGGGAACCTCACGCTTGGCATCGGTGTCCTCGATTCTCAGGTAAAATACACCGCCGCTCTGATGTGCCAGACGCTCACCGACTGTGGTGGGGAACAGACCGCCGAAATGTACAAAGCCTGTGGGGCTGGGCGCAAAGCGGGTGACCTTGGCACCCTCGGGCAGCTGACGTGCGGGATATGCCGCCTCAATATCTGCCGGCGTTTTTGTGATCTGCGGGAACAGCAGATCGGCTAAAATTTGATAATCCATATTGTTTTCCTCAATATAATATATAATTATTTTTTACAAGTAGAATGACACGTCCAAGGCGCGTCCGAGCAGGGAAGGTTCTCCGTGTCCGGGATAGATGGTGACGTTCTTGGGATACTGTCGCAAAGCGCAAAGCGAGGTGCGCAGGGTAAAGGCGTTGCCGCCGTGCAGATCAGCTCTGCCATAGCCCTGAGCGAACAGCAAGTCTCCCGTGAACATGGTGCGTTCTCCGGGAATGTAGTAGCAGACCGATCCCTTGGAGTGGCCGGGAAGGTGAATGACCTCGATCTCCATGCCACCGAGATTGATCTTATCGCCGCCTTCAAGCAGCCGCTCGGCAGGCAGGTAGGAAATGTCCATCCCAAAGAAAAAGGTGAATGCGTTTTTTGTGCCGTCCGCAAGCATTTCCGCGTCCTCCTTATGGATCATAAGCGGAACGGGACAGGCGCGGCGCAGCGTGTCGATCGAAACGATATGGTCAAAATGTCCGTGCGTCAGCAAAATGCCCGTAAGCTCAGCACCTTCCTTTTGCACGCGTTCTAAGATCGCCTTTGCCGAAGCACTCGGGTCGATCACCAGGGCTTGTCCGTTATGCACCAAAATGTAGCAGTTGGAGTTGTAAGAGCCCGGGAAGAGGTTGATGATCTGCATATTTTCTCCTCTTTACATAAGAATACATGATATTATACCACACTTTGGACGGTTTGTCTACACTTTACCAAGAAAAATAGCCCTGCGATTTGCATCGCAGGGCTGAATTTTTTCATTAATCTTGATCGTCCTCGAACAAGAAGCTGTACAGAGAGGTCTCACCCTTGAAGCCTTCGTAGGAGAACTCGCCGGCACTGTATACCTTGTCGTTGCTCTTGAAGGTGTTGTGGATGTAAGAAAGATCGTCTTCTGCATATGCCTGGAAGTTAGCCTCCAGGAAATCCTCAACCTTATCAAGATAGGACTTGTAGCCCGAAGCACTTGCCTTGGTCAGAACCAGCGTATTGGTGTAGGTGTTCTTGACCTTATTGAGGTTGGAAGCGGTCAGGGAAGCATACTGGTTAGCGATAATGGGAGTTACGGGAACCTCATCCATCAGAATTTCTTCTGCAGCATGGAGCAGGGTTGCACGGTCTGCAAGGAAGGTCTTGGTAGAGGGGGTGATGCCGTATTCTTCATAAATTGCCTTGATCTTGTTGTAAACAGCGTCTGCTGCTTCCTGAGATTCAAAGTAGTCGGTACCGTATGCGGTGTTGTAGAAGTACTTGTAGAAATCGTTGTAGTACTGCAGGAAGTAAACTGCATCCATCAGGTCGTTGTACTTTTCGTTGTCAAAGCCCGTGATGTGTGCGGAGAGCTGGTAGTTCTCGGAGTCGGACATGTCCATACCCTGACCGGAGAATGCCTTTGCGAAGGGAGCAAGCACAGAGTAGGGATCCATGGTCATAGCGCCCAGATCCAGTGCGATAACCTCGAAATCACCGTAGTGCAGGTTTTCTGCATACAGGTCGTCACAGATATCCTTGGGGAAGTCCTCAACCCACTTGTAGTAGTCGTTGTTGATGATTGCGCCTCTTTCATTGACCGAAACGTCAAAGCCGAGTGCGCTCCACTGCTCTGCAACCATTTCTGCGATTGCAACGTGAACGTCGTCATAAGCAGCAACGGTAATGGAGAAGGAGTACTTGGAGGGCTTGATGCCGGCAGCGGAAAGCTCGCTCTTGAGCTGGTCAACGTTGCCGTATGCAAGGTTTGCATACGCGGATGTAGCAGCCTCGCGGAAGGTAACCTTCTTGGAGTTGGTATCAAACACGCCGTTGGGAACGATACCGGTAGCAGCCTCTGCGTAAACAACAGCTTCTGCAATCGCCTGACGGTCGATCGCTTTGGACAGTACCTGACGAACGGTCTTGTTTGCGAACAGGTATTCACCCTCGCCGCCATCGTCGATCAGAGCGTTCTGATTGAAGTAGTAGGTGTGGTTGGACATTGCGTCGGTCACATCAGCATCCTCGATCAGATCCGCATAAGAGGAATCATTGCGCCAGGAGTAGGGAATATTATCAATGTACAGAAGTGCGCCTGCGTCATAAGCCTGCGCGATCTGCACGTCGGTCATGGAGAAATCTACAACAATTCTATAAGGAGTAACAAACTTATCCAGCTTTTCTTCCTTTTCAGCGTTGCGGTAGTAGTAGGAGTTGCGCTCCAGGAGCAGGAAGTTGATCACGCCCTCGGAATACTTCTTGGACTCGCCAAGCGTTGTGCCGGGGATGATCTTGCCGTTTTCATCCTTGATCTCGTAGTGGATATCCTCGTACTTGACCGAGCTGTCGGTTGCAAAGCTGACTCTGCCCAGCTTGAAGGGACCGCTGCACACGATGGTAGCAGGCTTCTTTGCCCAGTCGGGCTTAGCAGCGATGTCCTCACGCAAGGGAGCGAGAGCGACACTTGTCAGATTGAGAATAAACTGATCGTAGTTGATGGGGCCTTCGAACTCTACGGAGACCATACGCTCACCCTCTGCGTAAATTGCGAGGTCGTCGATGGACATGTCGCCTTCCTTAACGGAGCGGGCGTTCTTGATGTCGTAAAGAAGAGAAGCCGCATCATAGGAGCTTTCAACGTCCAGTACGCGTTTCCACGCATAAACCACGTCGTTTGCGGAAACATAAGTACCGTCGGACCAGCAGGTATCGTTGAGGTAGATGTCCATGGTGTATTCGTTGGCAGCAGCGTCCTCATTGATGACGTATTTGCTGACCAGGGACTTCTTGACCTTGCCGTTTTCGTTGATCTTGAACAGCGTTTCAAACAGCAGGTTGACAATGCTGGTGGTCGCGTCGTTGTAATAAGCGTTAGCGGGGTCCAGATCATATACCTGATCGGAGAGATACATGGTCAGGTACTGACCTTTGTCTTCTGTCTTTTTCTCATTGTCAGAGCAGCTGCTCAGGCAAACAAGGGAGCCTGCAAGCAGCACAAGGCAGAGAACGGAAGCAAGGATTCGCTTAGTCATGGTTGAGATTTCCTCCTCGTGCATTTGAAAATCACGGCTGCACATCAAGGCAACCGCAGGAGCATTTGAGAGCCCGACAGACGGCATGATTTTTGAGTTTTGTACACATGCACAAAACCGAGCGGACTGTCCTGTACAATCTGCACAGAACCTCCGCGTTCATGTCGCAAAGCAAGCCCTGACACTCGCATATTTACATATAGTATAAACGATTTTTCAAAAAAAAGCAAGAGCATTATGAAAATTTTAATATATAATTTATAATTTTTTTAGGAGAGGCATGAAAAGATTTGTCAGAACCGATCTTGCCTGCGAGCGGCAGGGGGGCATTGACCGATGCGAATACAGGTTGAACGGCTGCCGCGTCTGCGAGGTGAGCGAGTGGCGCGAGCATGAATTGGTGCGCTACAGCACCGTGCATTTCGGTGCTTTGATGCAGATGGAAGAGGGAGAATACAGGCGGGCGGCGCGAGCGGTGGCTGCGCTGCTGGAGCAGACCGCGAATCAGCTTGTGCGGGAGCCTGCATGCGTGCTGGTTGCATGTCTTGGGAACGCACGGATTACCCCGGACAGCCTTGGCGCCGCCACCGCGCGTGCGCTTGAGGTCACGCGTCACGTGCAGCTACTGGATGCCGACGCATTTTCACGATTTGGCAAGGGCAGCCTTTGTCTTGTTACTCCGGGTGTGCTGGGGGATACGGGCGTGGAATCGGCTGAGCTGGTCAGAGCTGCTGCACGTGAGATTGGCGCACAGCTGGTCGTGGCTGTGGATGCGCTGGCTGCATGCAGCTATACGCACCTGGGCGCGAGCGTGCAGATCTGCGATCACGGCTTGTGCCCGGGAGCGGGGCTTGGCAACCGCCGTATGGCCATCGACCGCGCAGGCGTGGGGTGTCCCGTGATCTCGATCGGCATTCCTACGGTGATCGACAGCGCATCCTTGCTTTGCGAGGCTCTGTCCAAGGCGGGGATCTGCGGTGTGGGTGAGAGCTTAGAGGCGTATCTTGCGCGTGCCAAACGGTATTTTGTTTCCCCTGTGGATATCGACGTGCTGGCTGAACGCGGCGGCAGGCTGCTGGCAGGTGCGATCGGTGCCTGCTTCGGACAGGGAACTTTGTGAAAAAAGCATATCTGCCTCACTGCGCTCATATAATGCAGCAAAGGAAAGGATAAGGAGGCAGAAAAATGGACGAGCATAAGACCAACGGTATGACCGACTTTCTCAGGCGGGAGATCAGTGCCTGGGAGAGCGCGAGGGTGGAGCAGACTTACAAAAGGGGCAGAACAGCACGCAAATGGCTGATGATCGCCACGGCTGTCATGGCTGTGGTATTGATCGCTGTATGTATTGCCGTATTCGTGCCGTGGGGGAAGGCGCAGGAGCCGGATCGGGGAGAACAGCCGGGCGGCGCGCTCACACCCGATACGATCGAGGACCAAACGCAAGCTGAAAGCGAATGGGAGAGCGGCAGCACGACTGAGCAACAAACGCAAGAGACGCCCGCGGCAGATCCTTATGCATACGATTTCTCCATGGTCCCCGAGGGGGCGACACCCATTGTGCCATGCAACGCCAAAACAAAAAAACACCCCGCCAATCAGACTGACAGGGTGATCGATATGCAAAGTGTCATGGATGCCGCGTGTAAGATCCCTGCGGCAAAGGGCAGGATCAGCGTGCTGATCATTCACACACATACGGGCGAAGGCTACAATCGCGAGGACGCTTTGTATCTTGACGCGGATGATGAGGAATTTGCAAGAAGTGCAGACGGCTCGGACGGCGTTCTGGCCGTGGGTGCTGCGCTGGCCCAAAGATTGAACGAGGCAGGGATTGGCACCATTCATTGTAAGACTGTATTTGACGGGGAGTCCAACCGCGAGTCGTACAGCCGTGCGGCAGATGCGATCGAGGCCTTTCGCATGGCGTACCCATCGCTTGTGTGCGTCATTGACGTACACCGTGCTGCAAGCACCGACGAAAAGGGCAATATCGTGCGCACGCTGGCGGTGCATGAAGGGCAGAGCATTGCTCAGACGCAGATTGTCTGCGGCATGAGCGCGGAGCAAACAAGCAAGACAAATCTTGCGCTTGCGATGCAGCTGTATGCATACATGAACCAAGCCTTTCCGGATAGCTGCGCGAGCGTGACGTGCAAGGAGCAAACGCTCAATCAGGACCGCGCCCCTTTCTCACTCACGCTGGAGATAGGCAGCTGCGGCAACACGCCTGCAGAGGCTCTTGCCTGCGCGCAGATCACGGCAGACGCGCTTTGCGCTATGTTTGAAACCGGCTGAGCTTATTTCTTCAGGCAAAGGATCTCAATGACGATCAGCAGCACGGTCAGCACTGCGCCAAAGCCAAAGGTGATAAGTCCTGCCTCAATGCCGCCGATGACACCGAAAAACGCAAAAATGCAGAAGGTCAGGGAAACGCCCTTGATGACGCGCTTGGTACCAAGAGCGCACAAAAACTGCCAAAGAGCAAAGGGCAGGGAGAGCAGCACGGAAACAAGGGATTCGCTTCTTTCGGCACGGACGTTGACGTTTGCGTTGGTCGTGGTGGAGTTGTTATAGTATGTCATGATCTTTCTCCTTTTCTTTTGGCAGCCGCATTTTCCGAGAACGGAAAAGCAGCGCGGAATTTGGAAATCATTCGGTTTCAAATTGTCGAAAAAATTCCGAAAATGGAATATCGTGACATGATTATACCACCCAAAATCGGATTTGTCAACCCCTATTTTTCAAAAATCGGAAAAATATTTCAAAAACCTCTTTACAAATCGGAAAAACCGTGTTATAATGAGACCGTAAGAGAAAAAGACGGGATAAATCCCGGGAATACGGAGGAAATATGTCCGAACTTACCTATATTGACAGAATTAAAAAGATCAAATCCGAGCGCCGTATCACCAACGATAAGCTTTCCGAGATGACAGGCATTCCGCTTGGCACGCTGTCCAAAATCCTGGCAGGCATCAGCGATTCTCCCAAGCTTTCCAATATGCTGGCCATCTGCCGCGCGCTGGATTGCTCTTTGGATTATATTGTAAGCGGTGTGCCGGAGAATCATCATAATTACACGCTCTCGGAGGGAGAGATCGCGCTGGTCGAGCATTACCGCCGTCTGGATAGCCACGGCAGCGAGCTGGTCGCGCTGGTGCTTGATAAGGAATACGAGCGCGTGACTGCACAGTCCTACGCGCCTGCTGCTACCGTAGGGGCGATCCATGAATCGCCCGCTCGCAGCAAAAAGCCTGAGATCAAGCCCTCCAAGTCGAGCTTTACCCGCGTGGCGGGAGGCCTTGGCAAGCGTACCATTTCGCTGTACGACCTGCCCGTTTCCGCAGGCACGGGCGTGTATCTGTTTGACAGTGTAGCGACAGATATTGCAATTCCCGATAACCCCAAAACCGTGGACGCGGACTATGCGCTGCGCATCAGCGGTGACAGTATGGAGCCCAAATATCACGACCGCGACGTGCTGCTTGTGCAGGAATGTGAGCAGGTCGAGCCGGGCGAGCTGGGCATTTTCGTGCTGGACGGCGAGGGCTATTTCAAGAAGTTCGGCGGTGATTGCCTGATCTCGCTCAACCCCTTCTACGCCCCTATCATGCTGCGTGACTTTGAGGACATCCGCTGCTGCGGCAAGGTCATCGGAAAGCTGCATAAGAAGTAATACGATCAAAAAATAAGGCTCCGCCGCGTGGCAGAGCCTTTTGCAGTTGTTATGGCAGGACGTCCTTGACGCACCGTCCTGCTTCAACTTACTTTTTATCCCCCACCGTCTCGGTGGGGGATATTTTTACGTATGATTATTTTCCATTATCGACAAGTCCCGGATGGTACGCGCTGGAGCTTTGCGTGTGGATATCGTAGGCGTAAATAAAACCTACTCTCGTCACGTCATCGGTGCGGATATCCGAACGCTTGACTTCGGCTAAAATATAGGTGCGGAATATGTCATTGGCCATATCCTGACCTTCCTCTCCGCAGTCGAACCTGACAACGGGATGTAAGCTCAGATAATAAACACCGCCCGTGGTGTAAAGCTGCGCACCCATGCCTGCAAGACCTAATACCTGCTCGGAGGAGCACTGCTCAACCTGGATCAGCACAATGGCATATTCCTCGAAGTACTCGCGGTCGTAACGCGTCGAGGGCAGCACGTGTGAGAAAGCTTCGTATTCTTTGTAGGAATCCAGCACCGTAATCTCGTTAAGTCCCGACAAATCCAAGACTCCCAGCACCTCTACGTTATACATGGGTATCTCGGTATAACGCTCTCTTTTAAAGCGCTTCAATACGTATTCCTCGGCCTCGTGTGCCATCAGCTCGCACGCATATCCGTGCCATTCGGGCTTGGTGAAGCCTTGTGATTTTAACATATAGTACACGGTATAATCGGGCGCATTTTGATTGTCGGGCGCACTTTTATCGGCACTCGGCTCCTTATGCACCGTGGGTGCATTGCCCGTAAAGATCACCTCTTCAAGTTCCATGCATCCTTTGAAATCAATGTCGTAGATATCTGTCAAGGTGCAGGGGAAGGTGATCGTGGAGATCGCGGTGCTATCGAAAACACCCGCGCCGATGTATTCTACGCCCATAATCTGAGGAGCAGACGTAAAGGAGATCACCACAGCAGAGGTATCAAATGTGATCTTGCTCAGCTCCGAGCAATTTGCAAAGGCATAGTCCCCGATTGAGACGACCGTGGCGGGGATGCTGATCTCGGTGATGGGCAATCCGTAAAATGCATAAGCGGAAATTTCGGTCAGGCCTGTCGGAAGATCGATCTTTTTAAGACTTTCGCATTTGGCAAAGGCATTTTCACCCAGCTTTTTCAAGGTGCTTGGCAGGGTAATTGAGGTCAGCGACGAGCAATACGCAAAGGCCTCTGCGCTGATCTCTTGCACGCCTTCGCCCAAGTCCACGGTCAAAAGATTTGCACAGTTAAGGAACGCTGCTTGCTCGATAACGGTCACGGTATCGGGAATGCTGACGTGCGTGACGTTTTGATTATCCTTGAACGCCCCTTGACCGATCGCGGTGACCTTTGCACCTGCAAGGGTTTCGGGGATTTCGATTACGGTTTCGTTGGATTCTGTTGCAAACTCCACGATTTTCATGGTGCCATCATCCAACTTGATTGACTTGTAACCGTCATACCCGATGGTTTCGGAGGGCGTAGGCTCCTTGCCCAGCAGCACGTCCAAGATCGCACCCCAGTTCATGCTGCCGTCATTTCCGAGCACGTCCTTCAGACCGCTCCAATCAATTCCTCCGAACAGCTCGCCCACAAGTCCTCCGGGCATCACGTCCTGCTGTTCGTTATCCTGCGTGGGGGCTTGCGGCTCGCTGCCGTCGTTGACGTCGTCACGCGTTACAATATATCCAACCGCCAGCGCAAACGCACCTGCAACGGGCGTGATCAGCAAAGCGAATGCCAGAACAGCCGCGATCAGCGCGATCTTAAAGCTGCGCTTTTTGCGGAAGGGAACAGGCCTGTCTGCTTGCGTGACCAGATCCTCGTCTATGCCGCTGAGCATTTGTAAAAATTCCATATCCGTCATCATATCGAATGCCACTCCTTATCCAAGTAAATTTTCAGTTTGTTTCTGGTTCTGGAAAGAATTTTGAGCGTGTTCCCTTGGGTGATGCCAAAGCGCTTGGCAATGTCGGGAACGTCATCCGCAAAGTAGTAGCGGCGGATAAAGATGTTGCGCTCGCGGTCTGACAGAGAATATAAAAAGAGATTGATCAGGCGCATAAATTCCTGCTCCAGATATTCGTCGCTGACGTTGTAGCCCGATGAGACGATCTCATGTACCTCATCCAAAGCAACGGCAATTTGTCCGCTGCCTCGCTTGCCGCTGTGCGCACGACGCCATTTGTCCAAGGCGAGATTCCGTGTGATGCGGCCAAGATAGGTTTTCAGCACGGCAGGCTTTGCGGGCGGTATGGAATTCCAGGCGCTCAGCCAGGTATCGTTGACGCATTCCTCGCTGTCCTGCAGATTTTGCAGGATATTTTGCGCAATGCTGGTGCAGTAAACGCCGTATTTTTCCGAGGATTTTGTGATCGCGCGCTCGTCCCGCGCGTAATACAGCGCAACGATCTGATCGTCATTCATGAAAAAAGCCCTCCCTTCAAATCGTGTTCTACTATCATCACGCAAAAAAGATTGATTTCTGACAACATTTTAGCATATTTTTTGAAAAATAGCAAGGCCTGCGATCATCCGCTGCTGCGGCCGAGTCAAGGCGATGATTTAGTTCTTTGTTTATTTGAAAAACTATTCGTTTTCCAATCTCTTTACGCAAAACCCTTCCTCCCGTTACGCTACGCTACGGGAGCCCTCCTTCCCCTTCGGGGACGGCTTTGCAGCGCGCATCCGTTTCGTTGACTTTTCCCTTATGGGAGCTTTTTAAGTTCTCCGTCTTGTGACGCTCTTTGATCAGGGCAACTTACAATAAGCCGTCCCCACAGGGGAATTATCTGCAGGCAGATTGTTCCTCGCTGCGTAGCTAAGCGAGGGGAAGGGGCTGTCTGAACACATCGGAAAAGTTCTATATCGTAAATAGAATCATATTGATAAAAAACAGCAGGAATCTGCCCCGAATCGAACAAATTCCTGCTATTGTTTTGCTATTTCCGCAGCCTCATGGGCTGCTTTTGATTTTTTACGGACGAACACCTTCCTCGTCGGGCAGGTAACTGCCAAGCAACTTGTTTATCGCCAGGCGGTCGGATTCCTTTAGCTTGATCTCAAATCCCTCAAGCCACACAAGTCCCATCTCGGAATCGTATCTGATCTCGTTTTCCCCGACCGTGCCAATGCAATTATATGCACGCTGGGTATCCCCACAGTGTTGCCAAGTGCCGCCCGTAAGCGCATCCTGCAGCCGAGCCGTGTGCGATTGTGAGAGCTCTGCGGGAGTGCGGCTCTCCATGATTTGACTCCATACGACAGGCTCTTGGATCGCAATCGGTCTGACTGTGGTTTGCGTCATGCCAACATCAATCTGCATAAAGTGCTGATCTTTTTCCGAAATACCGACATTCACGTATTTGATAAACTCGATCTGCTTGCCGTCCTGATCGGTCGTAAAGTCCCTGTATTGGTACTGTAAATAGTAATCTTCCGCATAGCATAGCAGTAGCGTGCCTGTATAGGCGTGATCCTGATTACCGTACAGAGCTTGTGATGCCAATACCATCTCGCCATGACCGTAAAGCTCGTACACGACCTTCAGCTCGTCAAGCATATCTTTGGCGACTTGCTCGTCATAGCCCATGCGAAGCAGCGCGTGCAGGATAGAATCCTGTACTTCAATTCCCGCAGGCAGGCTCATGCCGTCGGGAAGTGCCTTTACAAAAAAGGTGGATTGATTGATCACTGCCCAGCTGTATACGCTTTCGCTTGAGCTGATCGAATAGCCAAAATGTTCGTTTGATCCGAATTCCTTCCCAAATCGCTCTCCGTCCATATGAATTCTTTGTACGCTGTCCATAATGCTTACACCGTCGTATTGCAACGCATCCAAGATTTCATGAAACTGTACCGAGCTTGATTCTGCGGGCGTGTATTGGTTCATAAACTCATGGAATTCATCCAATGCCTGTGATTCTGTGTCATAGAACTCGGACACGATGAACACAGCGTTTTCAAAGGCCGTACTGTGCGTGGTAAAGCGTGTGAGCAGTGCGTAGTGGCCGTTTGAAACGATTTCGGGTATTTCGAAGGTCACTTTGGCGCTGACGCTCTCTTTCGGAGCAAGGCGGTGCTTTGCTTGATCGCCTTGGTGAACGTCGATGGATTGGGGATAGATGCATGCCGTACCCATTTTCAGGTATGCATAAGGCGCAATTTCGCTGTTGAACCCTTCATGTACGAGATCCATATCGGATACGTTGGTCATTGTTACCGTGATCTGCAGGTTGTCACCCGGCTTCAGGATGGGGATCGGCTGCCCTTGCAGGTCGTAGGAGAATTCCAGCACGGGCGGCGGATTGTCGGGATCTGCAAAGGTAAAGGTCACCATATTTTCCGGAATGCCAAGATAGGCTGCGAACGTTTTTTGCAGCGATTCCAGCAATTCGCTGCGATCCTTGAGTGCTTCGGACAGAATCAGCACGGCATCCCGGTCGGCATTCTGTAAAAAGGGGAATAAGGGTGTCTGCGTCGGCACGGAATAATCGATCAGTACGGCCTCGTCACCAATGCCGTTGAGGTGCTTCCATGCAAGAAAAACGTTCTCTGCGCATACAGGCAGGCGCACGTACTCGCTGCGCTGCGCGCCATTCTGATTGGAATAATAGATGCGCACGTTTTTGGTGGGATACTCCTGCATCTGTCCTGCCGCAGAGTGCAGATAATCCAATTCATAGGTTTTGGGAATAAAGGGAATGCTGAGCAGCACGGAGCCAAGCAGCAGCGTCAAAGCAGCCGCAACCAGCAGGATACGGAAGGTGGGCTTTTTGTGCATGGGGATGGGCGTTACGGCCTCAGTCAAGAGATCGTCGTCAATTTCACTCAGCATGGAATAAAACTTCAGCTCTGTCATGACGCGTACCACTCCTTATCCAAGTATTCTTTGAGCCGCGCTCTGGTTCTGGAAAGAATTTTCAGTACGTTTGCTTGCGTGATGCCAAACCATGCAGCAATGTCCGGGATGCTCTCGGTGAAATAGTACCGCTTGATAAAAATGCCGCGATCGCGCGGTGGCAGAGAGCGCAAAAATTGATTGAGTATTTGCATAAATGCCAGCTCTCTGAATGGATCGTCAACGTCGTAGCCCGAAACCGAAAGCTGTCCGATTTCGTCCAGCGCAAGCGTGACCTCGCCAAAGCCTCTTTTCTCCGAATGCCTGCACCGCCATTTGTCTATGGCGAGATTGCGCGTGATCTTGCCAAGATAGGTTTTCAGCACGGCAGGCTTTGCGGGCGGTATGGAATTCCAGGCGCTCAGCCAGGTATCGTTGACGCATTCCTCGCTGTCCTGCAAATTCTGCAGGATGTTTTGCGCAATGTTTGTACAGTAAACGCCGTATTTTTCCGAGGATTTTGTGATCGCACGCTCGTCCCGCGCGTAATACAGCGCAACGATCTGATCGTCATTCATGAAAAAAGCCCTCCTTTCAAATCGTGTTCTACTATACATCACGAAAAAGAAAAATGGTTTCTGACAACATTTTAGCATATTTTTTGAAAAATAGCAAGGCCTGCGATCATCCGCTGCTGCGGCCGAGTCAAGGCGATGATTTAGTTCTTTGCTTATTTGAAAAACCATCAGGTTCCCAATCTCTTTGCGCAAACCCCTTCCTCCCGTTACGCTGCGCTACGGGAGCCTAATCTGCTTGCAGATAATTCCTCGCTGCGTAGCGTAGCGAGGGGAAGGGGTTGTCTGAACACATCGGAAAAGTTCTATATCGTAAATAGAATCATATTGATAAAAAACAGCAGGAATCTGCCCCGAATCGAGCAAACTCCTGCTGTTTTTCAATTATTCAGCACGTTCATGTTGCTTTTTGCGCTGCGTGCTTATTTGTCCTGCTCCAAAAATCCCGGATAATAGCAGCTGCTGCCGCCGTTACGCACGTTATAGGCCATCAAGGGGCCTGCCACAGCCGTGTAATCCTCTCGGAGGTCTGCTTTGCTGAATTCAACCAGAATATAGGTGGTTACGATGTCTTCGTCAAAATCCTCGGGGGAATCAAACATGACGACGGGGATGATTGCCTGCGTGGTGGTGTCATCGATCTCCAACTTACTGATCATTCCCGCGACACCCTTTACCTGCTCGGATGAGCTGTGCTTTACCTTGATCAGCAGTATCGCGTGCTCCTCGAAGTATTCCTTGTCATAGCGCGTGCAATCAAGGGATTTTTCGTAGTTGCAAAAGTATTCGTAGGTGTCAATCAGCTTTGTGTCGCTGTCATGGATTTCACCGTCAATGCTCCATTCGTCCAAGCCTTCAAGAATTTCCACGCGATGCATGGGAATGCCTGCATAGATCGGAGTCATATCGTTGACGCGGTCGGTCACGTACTGCTGGGTTTTGACCTCGAGCAGCTCGCAGCTGTATCCGTGCCATTCGGGATCTGTAAAGCCCGTACTGCCAAGCAGATGATAAATTTTGTATGCGGGAGAATGGTAATAGGGCGCCTCCTCCGAATCGGGGGGCGTGGGAAGCATCTCCACGGTGGGTGCGTCACCTAAAAACAGCACGGTCTCCAGATACGTGCATTTCGAAAAACCGACGTCGTACATTTCCCTTACGGTGGAGGGAATGGTCAACTTGCGGATGGCCGTGTTTGAAAATGCCTGCCTGCCGATCGAAACAAGCCCTTCGCAAAGCGTGACCTTTTCTAATTTTTCGCAGTCATGAAATGCACGGTTCTCGATGCTTGTCACGGTAGAAGGAATGGTGATCTCGCGTAGCTCAGACTGACCTTCAAAAGTAGCCTCGCGGATCACGGTCACCCCCTCGGGGATGACGATCTCTTTCAGGTTGGCGTAAAAGAAGGCACCCTCGCCCAGATATGTGACAGAGGAAGGAATCTCCAGTTTCTCCAGATCATGGCATGCCCAGAATGCGCCGACATCGATGGTGTGCAGCGTTTCGGGAAGCGTGATCTCGGGTAGTGTAGAGCAACAGGAAAATGCGTGCTCGCCTATGATCTCTACGTTTGCCGACATCTTCACCGATTGCAGATTATAGCAGCCGAAAAAAGCAGCCATGTCGATCAGCGTGACCGTATCGGGAATGTCCACGTGCTTCATGGCCTCGTCCTTTGCAAAAGCAAAGTCACCGAGCTCGGTTACGGGCAAGCCTTCAATGGTGTCGGGAATGGTAAGGCTCTCGCGCCCACCCAGGTAGCCCACGATGCGGATGCCGCCGTCATCGGTCTTGACGTATTGGAAAAGCGGCTCCTCGGGCTGCTCTTGCGTTTGTTCTCCGCGCAAGATGGAAAGAAAGGCATCCCAATCCACGTCCCCGTCGGGGGAGACCGTGCCAAGCAGCGCGTTCCAGTCAACGATCTGCAGCTTTTCATTCAGCGATTCGGTAAAGGTCTTATCCTTTGTGCCAAGGATCCGGTCAAGTGCCTGCAGATCGTTGCCCTTGAATTCGGGATGCTCTGCCTTGTAGCTGCCGACCAGCGCAAACGCACCGATAACAGGCGTGATCAATATGACCAGCGCCAGAACTGCCGCAATCAGCGCGATCTTGAAGCCGCGCTTGCGGTGCATGGGGATGGGGGCATTCGCTTCTTTGAGCAAATCGTCGTCAATGCCGCCCATCAGCTCGATCAATCTGAATTCTTTCATACGGTGTACCCCTCCTTTGTTAAATACTCGCGCAGCTTTTCGCGCGTGCGTGACAGGATCTTCTTGACGTTTGCACGCGTCAGGGCGTATCGCTTGGCAATGCTCGGAATGCTGTCCACGTAGTAGTAGCGTCGGATAAAGATCTTTCGATCACGCTCGGGCAGGGCGCGCAAAAAGTCGTTGAGCAGCTCGTAAAACGCTTGCTCCTCGGCCTGCGTCCGAACGTCCGTATCCGGGCTTGCAAGCTCCTGCATTTCGTCAAGCGCCAGCACAAGCTCACCGCCACCGCGCTTTTCGCGGTGCAGCGTGCGGTATCTGTCCAAAGAGAGGTGACGCGTAATGCCGCCAAGATAGAGCTGCAGATAATCGGGACGCGCAGGGGGAATGGAATTCCACGCACGCAGCCAGGTGTCATTGACGCATTCTTCCGCGTCCTGCATATTGAGCAGGATGTTGAACGCAATGCTTGTGCAATAGTTGCCGTATTTGTTGGCAGATTCCTTGATCGCTTGCTCGTTGCGTGCGTAGTAAAGCGCAATGATGTCATGATCTTGCATATCGATGACTCCTTTCATGAAAATTTTGGTGCTCTACCATATAAGGCGACAAACGCAGCCGTACGGTGACAACATTTTAGCATATTTTTTGAAATTTCGCAAGGTCGGCTCAGCGAAAGCGCAGGGAAAAGCCAACACATAAAAATAACCCCGTCCGCGGCATGCCGCGGACGGGTATGTGAGCTTGTGGGGGGAACAAGCGTCACGACTAATCAGGGCTTGTGAACGCATCCGGAATATGATCGTGGAATACGCTGTCACCGTCTTGGTTATCGGGGTTGAGATTGTAAATCAGGACACGGGAATCGGAATACGTGCTGTCGGTCATAGGAATGGCCGCGGCGATATAGGTGTACAGAGAGTCAGCATCGTTTTCCGTGGGTGAGTCCACCGTGATCACGGGATACAGAACGTCGTCTAAAGGACTTTTTCGGAAGTGTGCCAATCCGGCCACACCGATGATGTCCTCGCTTGTTGAATGCCTGACCTTGATCAGTGCGATTGAAAACTGCTCGAAAACCGTGCTGTCAAACGCGATCTCCGCCTCGTGAATATCGGATAATTTTTTACTGATTGCCTGGAATTGCTTATATGAGTTGAGTATGATCACGTCATCCTTAAAATACGAGCTTTCACTCGTACCCAGCGTGATCTCTGCATAGAAGGGAAGGGTTTCAAGACCGCAGTCGGTCACGTAGGGCTGCGTGGGCAGGGGAGAGAGCTGCGCCTTGAACACGTGCCAAATATCGGAAAAGCCTTGCGAGCCAAGGGAATAATAAACGTCGTAGTACGGGTAAAGGACATCCTCGGGACGCCAGCTTGTGTACCAGAGAAGCGTGGACTCAACGGATGGTGCATCGCCAAGGAAGGTGACCTTTTGCAGCTCGTCGCAGTTGGTAAAGTAAACGTCTGCCATTTCGCTGACCGTAGCCGGGATGGTGATCTCGGTGATTGCCGTGCCGTCAAAAGCACCGGCACCGATCGAGCGCAGGCCGTCGTTGAGCGTGATTTCGGAAAGACTTGTGCAGGCGGAGAATGCGTAATCCCCGATAGCACTCACGGATGCGGGAATTGTCACCTTTTGCAGCGCGGTGCAACCCATGAATGCGCTTTCCTGCAGCGTGCGCAGGGATTCGGGGAGCGCAGCCTCCGGCTCAGGTATGTGCGAGGAGGTAAATGCCACACCGGTGCTGACCACGGTGGTCAAGGAGGTACAGTTTGCAAAAGCGCCCGTGCCGATCTGCTCCAGATTCTGCGAAAGCGCTACGTATCTCAGCGCGCTGCAGTTGGCAAAGGCGAAATCTTCGATGGTAGTCACGGTATCGGGAACAAGCACGCTCGTGATCTCGTTCTCGCCCATCAAGGCCTCGCTGCCGATCACGGTAACGCGGGAGCCTGCCACGGTGTCGGGGATGACTATGATGGATTCCGAGCCGTTGTCAAGGATCTTGGTGATCTTCATGGTACCGTCGTCCAGCTTGACCGATTCAAATGCAACGGTGCCTGCGGGCGGCTCGGGATGCTTTCCCTGCAGCGCGTCCCAGATGTTGCCCCAGCTTACGTTGCCGTCCTTGCCGATCGATTCCTTGATCGCGCCCCAGTCCACGTTGCCGAACAGCTCACCGATCAAGCCTGCGGGCTTGCCGTCGTTTTGCTCTGTGCTTGGTGTTTGATCGGAATCTGTGTTGGGATCAAGCATATTGTAGCCAATGACCAGCGCAAACGCACCGGCTATGGGAGTGATGCATATCGCAAATGCCAAAACGGCTGCGATCAGCGCGATCTTAAAGCCGCGCTTTTTGCGAAATGGGACGGGCTTGTCTGCCGCAGCGATGATCTCGGGATCAATGTCGCCCATCAGCTCGTAAAATTTTTGTTCGTTCATACGCATAGCCATTCCTCGTCTAAATAAAGTTTGAGTTTCTTTCGGGTTCTGGAAAGGATCTTGAGTACGTTGTTTTGCGAGATGCCAAAGCGTTTTGCAATGGTCGGCACGTCGTCTGTGAAAAAGTAACGACGCACGAAAATATTGCGGTCGCGCTCGGGCAGGGAATAGAGAAAGGCGTTGAGCAGCTCCACAAATTCCTGCTCACGGTAAGCATCCTCCACCGAATACTCCGAGGCCGTGATCTCGCTGATCTCGTCAAATGCTACGGTCATCTCGCCAAAGCCGCGCTTTTCGCGATGCTCGGCTCTGTATTTGTCCAGGGCGAGATTGCGCGTGATCTTGCCCACGTAAGGGCCAAGCAGCGAGGGCCTTGTGGGCGGAATGGAATTCCAGGTGCGCAGCCAGGTATCGTTGACGCATTCCTCGCTGTCCTGCAGATTCTGCAGAATGTTTTGCGCAATGCTCATGCAAAAGCTGCCGTATTTGGCCGTCGTTTCGGCAATGGCGCGCTCGTTGCGCGCAAAATACAGATCAACGATCTGTGAGTCCAGCATATGCCCGGGCCTCCTTCCTTTTTTTGTCCTTCACCCATTATAACGACATCCGCGGCGAATTCTGACAACATTTTAGCATATTTTTCGAAATTTTTCAAGACGCAGGGACGGGGCGTTCGACGCACCGCGCCTTCCCCGCGCGGAGTATCGGGATCAGGCAACCGAATTTGCAACAAAAACCGCCCGCGGCATGCCGCGGGGGGGACGGTTTGCAATTATTCTGCAACAACCTTAACAAAAGACTTTTTTCCCCTTC
>JAZUSJ010000134.1:0-12353 GCA_045606685.1 Eubacteriales bacterium | reverse complement strand
TCCGGTGGTTCCGGCAGCGGTTCCGGCGAAGGTTCCGGCGGTTCCGGCAGTGGCTCGGGTAGTGGCTCGGGTAGCGGCTCCGGCAGTGGCTCGGGTAGCGGCTCCGGCAGTGGCTCGGATAGCGGCTCGGGTAGTGGTTCCGGTAGTGGCTCGGGTAGCGGCTCCGGCAGCGCCGGTGGATTTGGAGATGGCACTACCGATATTTCCAAGGATCCTTACGATTACGGTACCGACTCCAATTCTTCTGCTACGTATATACACATTTATTCAGATATCAGTGCAACCTATTACCTGCGCGGTGCGGTATCCGGTGACTACACCGGCTCGGGATTCTTGGCTGCTCCGAATTATCAGGGCGGTATCAATCCCATGCTGCTTGCAGGTCTTGCACTTCAGAATTCCGGCTATGATAGCCATACAATTTCCATTGAGGGTATTCAAAACACATTCTTGAGCTACTATTTGGTATCCGGATTGAATCCCGGCTCCAATGCTCCTGCAATCATTGACGGAAATATTTATTCGTACGATATTATCAACACAGCGTATCAGAATTTGCTGAACGGATGTACGCTTCCCGCAGAGTGGATCGAAGCAGAAAAGCTCTATTATGAATTTGTCAAAGATACCTATCTGCAAATCCCCGAAAGCACAAGACAGGCACTTTTGCAGATTGCTGCAGAAAACGGTCTGTCTGCAGACCATCCCGATATTATCAGCCAAGTGATCCGATTTGTCAGCAATGCAGCACCGTACAGCTTGGATTTCGCACCTTTCCCACAGGATTGTGACATGGTCGTATACTTCCTGACCGAGGCGGAAAGCGGCATTTGCCAGCATTATGCGGCGTCTGCAACCATGCTGTTCAGAGCGTTGGGGATTCCTGCAAGATATGTTGTTGGTTATGCACCCACAACGGTTGCGGGCGAATGGACCGATGCAAAGGTGATCGGACACGCATGGACCGAGATATATATCGAGGGTATCGGTTGGCTTCAGGTCGATGCGACTGCTCCCGGAGGATTTCCGGGCAGCGGTTCTGGCAGCGGCTCGGGCAGCGGTTCGGGCAGCGGTTCGGGCGATGGTTCCGAAAATGTACCTCCCGAAAAGCAGACCATCGAGGTCATGCCCAAGTATCAGTGGAAGTATTACGACGGTACTGCGCTGCTTGCTATCCCCAAGATCGAGGCTGATCTTGTATTGGCAGAGCTGCTTGCACAGGGATATACCTATACCGTGGAGATTACGGGTGAGCAGACCGAGGTTGGCGTGGGAATCAGCTATGTCACAAGCTTCGTTTTGTACGATCCCGATCTGCGCGACGTGACCGATCAGTATGAGATCGAATACAAGCAGGGCATTCTTGAGGTGCTTGATCCCGCCAAGGAGATCATCCGCGTTTACCTCTATCAGCTGCAGAAGTATTACGACGGCACCGAGCTTTATTTTGAAGCAGAGGACTATGAGATCATTGAGATCCCTGAGGGCGTAGAGCTTGTATTGGATCTGCACATCAGTCTGACTGAGGTTGGCTCGATCTCGCTGTCCGAGATCAATCGCGATCTGGCAGCGTATGCAACCTACCGCGTATACAGAGACGGCGAGGATGTGACGGATCACTTCGTGCTGATCTTTGATCAATTCGCACAAACGGACACGTATATGCCGATCAGAGTGGACAAGAGAGTGATCACGGTCACCTCTGCAAGCCAGACCAAGGTGTTTGACGGCAAGTCGCTGACAAACGACAGCGCAACGGTTTCCGCAGGAACACTTGTGGATGGCCATACCATGGAGGCAGGTGTATCAGGCTCTATTGTGGCCGTAGGTGAAGCACAGAATTATATCGATTGGATCGTCATTAAGGATGCATCCGGCAAGGATGTGTCGGATTATTATGACATCCGAGTGGTATTCGGTACGTTGACAGTTCTGCCTTCCGACGCATGACGCATAATGAAATCAAAAATCCCTCTCCCGAGCTTTGTCGGGGGAGGGATTGACGAAAGGAGAAACGTATATGTACCTGCGAGTGTTTGATAAGAAAAATCAAAGATACTATAAATCCGTGGCATATTGCAAGGTCGCAGATGACAATCAATATCAATTTATCGTATTGGATCCGTATGACAACTGCTTTACGCTGGTGGATTGCTATGATCGAAGCGGCAAGGTGTACGTACCTTTGGTGGAGCATATCCAACTGGATACGGATGATTGGACGGAATACAAATATGCGCAGCTTTTGAAATACAAGCAGTATTGCAGGACGCACGGCAAAGAAGAGCCGGAGGTTGAATTCCTTTGGGGATATCGCGATGTGTGTGAAAACTACGCTTTTCTTTGGGATATTCTTGCAAAGAAAAAGGTGCCTGCTTCTGCATATGACGTCAAGATCCGAACGCTTGCGGATGCAGAGGACTGGAAATACGTTCTGACGCAAGAGGACGCGGAGGAATTGATGCATCTGTTTGCGGGCTTTCACGATGCAACGCTGGAAAAGCTTGTGTATGAAGAAGCGCGGTACACCTCCCGCGCCGTTGCCACGTTTGAAAACAACTGCTGGTACGGTGTCATTGAGGTCTGCTTTGAAAAGATCGTTGCCATCAATATCCGTCCTGCGGCAGAGAATTACTCGCCCGAAATTTATGATGCGACCTTGCTTGTCAAGGATCAGGCCGTATTCTGGGCAGACAGCTATATGGAGGAAGAGGATCTTTCCTATGACGGCACTTATATCAAGGCGCTGAGCATGAAATACAGAAAGATCGGCTGATCCCAAATAAGTCAAAACCACCGGCTTGGCCGGTGGTTTTGACTTATTTGATTTGGTTCTTTTCCAGATACTCCCTGATCTTGATCATGCTTTCCTCGCTGATGATGTGCTCGATCTTGCAGGCATCTGCCGAAGCGATCTCCTCATCGATCCCGATCGCACAGAAGAAAGCGGTCAGCGCCTGGTGACGCAGATACACGCGCTGCGCGCGTGCCTCACCCTCGGGTGTCAGCGTAATATGCCCCAGCGCATCCACCTCAACCATGCCGTCCTCCTTCAAAAGTCCCAAGGCGCGGCTGATGCTGGGCTTGGAATAGCCCGTGTAATTGACAATGTCAATGGCGCGCACGTGCTCCATTTTGTCACGCAACACAAGAATGTTTTCAAGGTACATCTCGCCCGACTCCAGAATCTTGCTCACGGCTATCCCTCCTAATAATTTCTATCTTACATTATATCATAATCCGCGGTAAAAATCAAGCCTTTTTTGCCATGCGCATAATGCACAAAAAAGGCGTGCATATCTTGTTTCATATGCAGAAAAATCCCAAAATTCAAAAAGTTTTATACAGTATATTGACAAATTGTGCAAAGCGTATTATAATAACTACAGTTAGCATATGCTAACTCGCAAATATGCTTTGAAATATAAGCAAATTTCGAACGCCGGAGAAAGGGGAAACGAAATGAAAACGTTGCGTGACATCAAGGTAGGGCATACCGCCCGCGTTGTCAAGCTGCATGGTGAGGGCGCACTCAAGCGTCGCATTATGGATATGGGCATTACCAAGGGTGTTGAAATCTACGTGCGTAAGGTTGCACCGCTGGGAGATCCTCTGGAGCTGAACGTGCGCGGATATGAGCTTTCTTTGCGCAAGGCCGATGCCGAACTGATCGAGGTCGAGGGCTGACATCAAACGTTTTTTTTACAAAGTAGGTTAGCATTGACTAACCAAGAAATGGAAGGTATTTAAGACATGGAACAAAGCAAGATCAGAGTCGCTCTTGCAGGTAACCCGAACTCGGGTAAAACGACTCTGTTTAATGCATTGACGGGCTCCAATCAGTTTGTTGGTAACTGGCCCGGTGTTACCGTGGAAAAGAAGGAAGGCAAGATCAAAAAGCACGAAAATGTGATCCTGACCGACCTGCCCGGCATCTATTCTCTTTCTCCCTATACTCCCGAGGAGGTAGTCGCAAGAAATTACCTTGTCGGTGAGCGTCCCGACGTCATTCTGAACATCGTGGACGGCTCCAATCTGGAGCGAAACCTTTATCTGACTACCCAGCTGACAGAGCTTGGCATTCCTGTTGTGGTAACCATCAATATGATTGACGTGGTGCGCAAAAACGGAGACCATCTGGATATTGCGGCACTTTCCAAGAAGCTGGGCTGTCCCGTAGTCGAGATCTCGGCACTCAAGGGAACCGGTATTGACGAGGCAGCCGAGGCAGCCATTGCTGCCGCAGGCACAAAGGCCCCCGCCCCCTCGCATAATTTTTCCGGTGCAGTTGAGCATGCCATCGCGCACATCGAGGAGGCAGCCGTACACGGCATGCCCGAGGAGCAGCAAAGATGGTACGCGATCAAGATCTTTGAGCGTGACCGCATGGTGCTTGAGCAGCTTGCCATGCCGGAAGAAAAGGTGGCGCATATCGAGCAGGACATTGTAGCAGCCGAGCAGGAGCTGGACGATGAATCCGAGAGCATCATCGCCAACGAGCGCTACAATTACATAGCAACCCTGCTTTCGGGCTGCTATAAGAAAAAGAACACAAGCCGTATGACCGTGTCGGATAGCATTGATAAGGTGGTCACCAACCGCGTGCTGGCACTGCCTATCTTTGTGGTCATCATGTTCCTTGTGTATTATATCTCGGTATCCACCGTGGGTACCTGGGTAACCGATTTTACAAATGACGGCCTGTTTGGAGACGAATGGGCAGTTCCGATCATCGGCGCGCAGAAGTATAACGATGCAGTCGATGCATACGCACAAGAAAATTTGCTTGGTCATGCAGTGATGACTCCCGTACTCGAGCAGGCACACAGTGCAGGTATCGTGGGCGCTGACGAGATTTTGGGAGCTGTTACGGACGGTGACCTTGGCGCGTTTGAGGAAGCTTACGGATCTTATAACGACGCGCTGCTGGAGGCCGGATACGACATTACTGCAGATGCAGACGCAGTACTTGAAAACGCGCCTGCGATCGGCGACTATCGCGTCATGGTTCCCGGTATCCCCGTACTGGTAGAGCAGGGCTTGAATGCCATCGGCTGTGTCGATTGGCTGCAGGCATTGGTGCTTGACGGTATTGTAGGCGGTGTGGGTGCAGTCTTGGGCTTTGTGCCTCAGATGGTTGTACTGTTCATTCTGCTTGCATTTTTAGAGGCTTGCGGCTATATGGCACGTATTGCATTCGTGCTGGATAGAATATTCCGCCGCTTCGGTCTTTCGGGCAAGTCATTCATCCCTATGCTGATCGGCACAGGCTGCGGCGTTCCCGGCATTATGGCCTCCCGTACTATTGAAAACGAAAAGGACCGCCGTATGACGGTCATCACAACCACCTTTATCCCTTGCGGCGCAAAGCTGCCCATCATCGCCATGATTGCAGGCTCGCTCTTTGGTGGCGCTTGGTGGATCGCTCCTCTTGCATATTTTATCGGTATTGCAGCTGTCATTATTTCGGGTATCATCCTGAAAAAGACAAAGCTGTTCAGCGGGGAAACCTCTCCTTTCGTCATGGAGCTGCCCGCATACCATTGGCCGACGCCCTCTAATATCTGGCATAGCGTCTGGGAGAGAACCTGGTCGTTTGTCAAGAAGGCAGGCACGGTGATTCTCTTGTCCGCTATCATCATCTGGGCAGGCTCGTCCTTTGGCTTTGTGGACGGTAAGTTCTTGTTCGATCCCGAGATGGAAATGGCAAACAGCCTCTTGGGTATCGTGGGCAATGCACTCAAGTGGATCTTTATCCCCCTGGGCTTTGGCTCTATCGAAGCAACCGTGGCAACCTTTATGGGACTTGTTGCAAAGGAAGAGGTCGTTGCAGTATTCGGTGTGCTTGACTTTGTGGGTATGACGCAGCTGGCAGGCTTCTCCTTCCTGATCTTCAATCTGCTCTGCGCTCCTTGCTTTGCCGCAATGGGTGCAATCAGAAGAGAAATGAACAGCGCAAAGTGGACTGCTTTTGCAATCACTTATCAGTGCGTGTTCGCATACGCCGTATCCCTGATCATTTATCAAATCGGCTCCGCCTTTACACCTGACTTGAACGTTGTGGGCTTGATCGCAGCTTTGGTTGTACTTGCTGTTGGTCTGTATTTCCTTCTGCGCCCCAACAAGTATCAGAAAAAGGCAAAGAAATCCAAGTAAACAAGAGGTAAGCTATGATAGTTTTTGATTGGTTGATTGCCAATATCGGCTCCATTCTGGTCGGCGCAGTTGTTGTGGCTGTGGTGGCGCTGATCATTGCCATGATGGTACGGAATAAGAAAAAGGGTAAATCCTCTACTTGCGGCTGCGGCTGCGAATCCTGCGCCATGGCAGGCAAGTGCCATTCGGCAAAGTCTGATCAAGAATAAGATCCTTTCGGAAAAACCGCTCATAAGAGCGGTTTTTCTTTGTATCGCTTGACATACATACCAAAAAATGGTACAATAAAATCAGAAAAATTCAAGGAGGTAAAACCCATGAAAAGAAATCCCGAGCAAATCCTGCGCGCCTACGAGGACGCCAAAAAGGTTTATGCTGCATACGGTGTGGATACCGATGCTGCAATCGAAATTTTTAAGACCATTCCGATCACATTGCATAACTGGCAGGGTGACGACGTCGTAGGCTTTGAGAAGCACGAGGGCGTGCATTCCGAGAACCTTGTCACGGGCAATTATCCGGGACGCGCAAGAAACGGTGATGAGATGCGCATGGATATTGATACCGCGTTCTCGTTCTCTCCCACAAAGCCGCGCGTGAATTTGCATTCCATGTACGGTGAGCCGGGTACGACCGAGAGAAATTTGCAGACCACCGAGGATTTCAGAGGATGGATCGACTGGGCAAAGCAGCGCGGCTATGCGCTTGATTTCAACGTATCCTTCTTTACGCATCCGCGCATGCTGGACGGCTGCTCCCTGGCAAGCCCCGATCAGGCAACGCGCGAGTATTGGATCAAAGCCGGCAAGAGCGGCAGAGCCATTGCAAACGACATCGGCAGAGAGCTGGGCGAGATTTGCATCAACAATATCTGGGTACCCGACGGCACCAAGGACATTCCCGCAGACCGCTTTGCGTACCGTCAGCGCCTTGCCGACTCGCTTGACGAGATCCTTTCGGTGAATTACGATAAGGCCAACGTGCGCGACGTGTTGGAGGGTAAGCTGTTCGGCATTGGCACCGAGTGCTTTACGGTCGGCTCGCATGAATTCTATATCGCGTATGCCGCAACGCACGGCATTGGTGTTTGCATGGATACGGGGCATTATCATCCCACCGAGTCCATCGTGGACAAGATCTCATCCGTCTATCCTTACATTGATACGCTGCTTCTGCACATCAGCCGCGGTGTGCGCTGGGACAGCGACCACGTGCTGCTGCAGGGCGATGATCTGAGTGCCATCATGCAGCAGGTCGTGCGCGGTCATCTGTATGATTCGGGTAAGGTCTTTATGGGACTTGACTATTTCGATGCCACCGTCAACCGCGTGGCGGCTTGGGCAATCGGTCTGCGCGCAGCAGGCAAGGCGCTCTTGGACGCACTGATTGAGCCGTATCCGCTGCTGCAAAAGGCAGAGATCGATGGAGCCCTGACTGCGCGTCTTGCGCTGCTTGACGAATTCCGCAATCTGCCGAGCAATGCCGTATGGGATTATTTGTGCTACACCCGCGGCGTACCCGTAGGGACAGAGTGGATCGATCAGCTCAAAGCATACGAAGCAAACGTACAGAGCAAACGTGGATAATATGGAAAACATTAAGATCAGCCAAATTTATATGGACGGCGGCAAGCTGGCAGGAGTTGCGCGCCCCAACGCAACCGCCTCGCCCAATCCGACCTTTTCATGGTCGGTCTTGTCCGATGCGTTTGATAATAGGCAGCAGGCCTGCCGCGTCAGACTCTATGCGTATGATCCCGTTGCGTATGGGATCGCTGCCGATATGCCCGAGGATATGCTGCTTTGGGATAGCGGCTGGGTGGAAACCGAAAAGCAGCGCATGAAATATTCGGGCAAGCCTCTTCCCGAAGGAAAAATGCTGGTTGTGGGTGTTCGCGTACGTGACGTTTTCGGAAACGAGAGTGGGGAAGCAAGCGAATACTTTGTAAATGGCCTGACCGATATGTCCTGTGCTTCCTGGATCACGCATCCTTCTGTCAAAAAGCGCGTGCCTACCTGCTTCCGCAAGGATTTCGAGCTTGCCAAGCAGCCTGTGGATGCTTGCCTGTATGTAGCCGGTATCGGGTATCATGACGTGATGCTCAACGGCACGCGTGCCAACGTGTTTCTTGATCCCGCACATACCAACTACAAAAAGCAAGTACAATACGCAGTATTTACCGAGATCGCGGGCTTTATCAAAAAGGGAGAAAACGCGCTTGCAGTAGAGGTTGCGGACGGCTGGAGATACAACAATACCAAGATTTTTGATACCGTCTTTGCCGGCCGCCCCGTGGAATTTTTCGGAGATACCGCGCTGATTGCCAAGCTGGTGCTGACCTTTGCGGACGGCAGTACACAGACCATCGTGACCGATGATTCTTGGCTTTGCGGTCATGATGCCATCACCGACGTCAGCATTTTTGACGGAGAAACCTTTGATGCAAGACTGCACGATCCCGCGTGGATGCTGCCGCATGGTGGTAAGGATTTCGTGCAGGCGGTGGTCGTTCCTTCGCCCACGGAGCAGCTGATCCCCATGACGGTCGAGCCGATCATGGTGCAGGAGATCTATGAGCCGCAAAGCATGTTCATGCTGCGTCCGGGTACGTATATCATTGATTTCGGGCAGAACATTGCAGGAGTCCCCGCCCTTGTTTTACCTAAGGGCATGCAAGCGGGACATACCGTCACCATGCGCATGGGTGAGATGCTGGACGAGGACGGCGGGCTCTACAATCTGCCGTTGCGTGACGCGGCACAGACCGATACCTATATTGCATCGGGCGACGGGCGCGATCTTGAGGTCTGGCAGCCCAAATTTACCTATCACGGCTTCCGATACGTAGAGCTGACGGGATATCCTTGCCCCGAGCGAGATGATATTACGGCATATGCGCTCTATACCGATATTGCCAAGGACAGCGATTTCGTCTGCGGCTCGGCATTGGTTTCCAAGCTGCACAGGAATGCCGTGCAGACCGAGAAATCGAATATCCATTCGATCCTGACCGACTGCCCGCAGCGCGACGAGCGCATGGGCTGGATGAACGACGCCACCGTGCGCTTTACCGCTACGCCCTATAATTTTGATATCGGCCGCATTTTCCCCAAGGTGATCGGCGATATTCACGCAGAGCAGCGCGAGGACGGTGCATTTACCTGCTGCGCGCCTTTCCTGTTCGGGCAGTATCCCGCAGATCCCGTTTGCTCGTCCTTCCTGGTGGCAGGGGAGCAGACGCACCTGTTCTGCGACAATATCGAGCTGATTGAGCAGGCTTTCCCGTGGTTTGAGGCCTGGGAAAAGTCCTTGCTTGCCCGCAGCGACGACTATATCGTGGGTTACACCTATTACGGAGACTGGGCAGGCCCTGCATACGCTTGCCGTTCGTTTGAGGACGCAAACAGCGCCGTGACCGATGGACGCTTTATGTCCACGGGATTTTCCTACTATAACTGCGTAGCGCTTGCCCGCATGGCAAAGGTGCTGGGCAACGCAGATAAGCAAGCCGAGTATGAAGAATTGGCAGACAAAATCAAGACCGCCATGCTGAAGCGCTGGTGGGATGCCGAAACCGGCAAGATGGCAGGGGGCTCGCAAGCCTCGCAGGCGTTCTCGCTTTGGCTGGACATCCTTCCCGAGGCTGACTGCCAAAGAGCGGCTGAAGTTATGGTAAACGATCTGCGCGAGCGGAGTTACAAGTTCACCACGGGCAACCTCTGCACGCTCTACATGCTGGAAATGCTGGCAAAATACGGCTATGTGGAAGATGCGTGGGAGATTCTGACAAGCGAGGAATACCCCTCGTACGGCTACATGATCCAGAACGAGGCGACTACCGTTTGGGAACGCTTTGAGCTGAAAAAAGAGGACGGCATGAACTCACATAACCATCCCATGTATGCGTCTGTGGATAAGTGGCTATACAGTACGCTTTGCGGCATCAAGCCCACAGCCCCCGGATGTGCCGAGTTTGAGATTGCACCGCACTATCCGAAAAAGCTGCTTTCCGCACAAGCCCACGTGGATACGGTCAAGGGGCAGGTGAGTGTGCGTTGGGTGCGCCGCTTCGGACATATCGCGCTTTATGTGACCGTGCCTTTTGGTACAACTGCAAAAATCCGCTTGCCCGACCGCACCGAGACGGTAGGCAGCGGCTCGTATACCTATCAATGGGATATATAAGGAGGTTTATATGAAAAAAGTCGTATTATTGGGTGACTCTATCCGCGAGATCGGTTACGGTCCTGTCGTGCCCGCACTTTTGGGCGAGGACTACGAGGTCTGGCAGCCCCCGGAAAATTGCCGCTTTGCGCTGTATACGCTGCGCATGACCTTTGATTATCGTCCTTTTATGGAGGGCGCAGACGTCATCCATTGGAACAACGGCCTTTGGGACGTATGCCAGCTTTGGGAGGACGGCCCGTTTACCTCGCTTGAAAATTATTGCGATACCATGGTCAGAATCGCGCGAATTCTCAAGGGCTACGCCAAAACGGTCATTTTTGCCACCACCACACCGCCTGACTCAGAGATGCCGGGGCACGATCCCGCAAGACTTGCCGCTTACAATAAAGCGGTGACCGAAAGACTGCAGGCCGAGGGTATTGTCATCAACGATCTTTTCTCAACCATCAATGCCGACATCCCCGCCTACATCTGCTCCGACCACATCCACCTCTCCGAGCAAGGGATCAAGGTCGCCGCAAAACAGGTCGCGGAGTGTATTAAGAAGTACGCGTAAGCAAACCAATTCTTGTAGGGCGGGGGCTTGCTCCCGCAGTGCGCCTATCCCCCGAGTGTCATCCTGCAGGGGACGGCGCCCTCTGTCAACAGCAAGATTGTAAACAATTGTGCAAGAGGATTGTAAACACTTTTGCATCGTGTGAGAAACGCATTCGGAAGCCGAACGGAGCGTAGCGGAGAGAGGCTTCCGAATGCGGCGCGCGGCTCACTCGGAGCGCGCGATCCGGCGGTTAATTAGCTGCTCGTTGGCCAAATCGATCTCGGCAATTTTGTAATTACGGTAATGCAGCGTAGCACAAGATCCTTCGCTCGGACGGAGTTCGAGCCGGGCACCGATCATGGTCTCGCTCAGATAAAACACCTTTCTGTCAAATCTCAAATATCCTTTGTAATTGACCGTTAATATGCGATGTAATCCGCTGTATTCATACGGTTCAATTCTGTCGGGGTATTTTCTTTGGCTTGGTATGTAAATATCTGCAGGGCGCAGCAATTCAATTGCTTGGTGCGGCCTGATCTCATTGTACTTAATCCGCCATTCTTGAAGATGTTTATCTGCATCGGCGAGATCTGCAAATGCATTTCGCTTAATAACCTCGTCTTTCATTGTGCGATGGAATCTTTCTATCTTGCCTTGCGTTTGAGGATGCAAAGGACGACCGTGTAACGGAACAATGTCTAAATCCATTAACCATCGTTCGAATTGCGTATAGCCACCCTTAAAACCGGCAAATTGGCCGCCATTGTCAGATAAAATGGCCTTCGGCAGCCCAAATTCCTTGAAAACCTGCTCCATGCTTTGCATAACGCCAACTGTATTGTTCTTTGGGAATATACCCAGACAATACCGAGAACGGTCGTCAAGAACGTCAAACGGATAGCAACGAGTGCCATCGAGCAGCGGAAAATCTCCCTTAAAATCGATCTGCCATAAGTCATTACAATACTCTCTTTGGAAACGCACGTATGCCTGACGCTTTTCAGATTCTGCTTCACTAATGCAGCCGTGCCTTTTGAGAATGTTATTTACAGTCCTTTCGCAGGGAATGTCCGTATAGCCCTGATCTATGAGAAATCTCCATATCGTTTTTGCTCCCCAAGCAGGATTTTCCAATCGAACTCGCAAAATCAATTCTTCGATTTCTGCCGGGGTTTTCCCGGGTACGTGAAACGGAGCGTGACTTCGATCTGACATGTTGCCGTCAAGAGCATAGCGTTCCATCCACTTGTAGCCGGTTTTTCTTGTAATGTTAAACTCTCGACATAGTGCACTAAGGCTTTTGCAATGCTTTGCTGCTTCTGCAAATTCTTTTCTTAATTCTTCCACAGTTTTGTCCTTCCAAGGCATCTTAGAATCCTCCTTTTGGGGTTCTTTTATGCCTTCATTATATCACAAAAACTGTATACAATCATCTTGCACTACCTGTATACTATCATACTGCACTATACAG
>JAZUSJ010000133.1:0-18249 GCA_045606685.1 Eubacteriales bacterium | reverse complement strand
GCAACAGACTTTCAAATTCATCATCCGTGAGTGTTGAAAGATCGGATATTTTATCCCGATAATATATTTCGTCGTATATTCCGTAAACTATGCTATTCTGTTCTTTTACGGTCGTAATAATACTGTTTGTCGTATTATACAGAAACATCGGTACAAGCGTAAGAATACAGATTGCCGCAAGCAACAGCTTGTTTCCGTTGTTTCTTCGTAGCAGACTTTTTAAGGATATTTTGATTAAATTCAATGTATGTTTCATTGCTGTACCTCGCGGACTAACTTTCCGTCACTCATTCTGTAAACCTTATGAGCGATTTTCAGCCATTCAAGATCGTGTGTTACGATAACATACGTTTGTCCTTGTTCCTCATTGGTACGCTTCACAAATGCCATTAGCTTATTACCCGATTCAAGATCAAGATTTCCCGTAGGCTCGTCTGCAAGAATGATTGACGGCTGCATTAGTAAAGCTCTTGCTACTGCGGTACGCTGTCTTTCGCCGCCCGATAATTGCGACGGATAGAAATGTTTTCTCTTTTCCAAATCCAAGATCGCAAGAAGCTCGCGTTCTCTTTTGGTATCATACGGCTTTCCCGCTATGTCAAAAGGAAGTCTGATATTATTGATAACCGACAGTTCGTTTATGAGATTGAAACTTTGATATATGAAGGCGCATTTTTGATTTCGGATTTTTGCACGTTCCTTTTCTCCGAGCTTATAGATATTCTTGCCGTCTAAAAGCACCTCGCCCGAATCCGGGACAATAAGTCCACCGAGAATATTTAGAAATGTACTTTTACCCGATCCGCTTTTTCCGATAACAACAACAATTTCACCTTTGTTTATATCTAAAGTCGTGCTTTTAAGTGCGTGGACTTGTGTGTTCCCGATTTTGTAGTTTTTGGATATACCTTTTACGGTCAGTATTTTACCCATAATCATCACTCCTTGATATAAAAATAACCTTGCCACTTTGGGTAGCAAGGTTATTTTAACATTCAAATATCAAGAAAATATCATAACTGAAAAATTATTTGCAAGAAAATGAAGCGACAACACACGCACCCGCGCCGTCGTTGTTTGTCAGCTTCAATGCGCCCTTGTGCTTTTCACACAGTATTTTGCACAGATACAGACCAAGCCCAAAATGAAGCTCGCTATCATTTTGATTTCCCGTATAGTAGGGCGCGGTCGCTGTTTTCAGTTCTTCTTCCGAAAAGCCCGTCCCGTCGTCTGATACGGAGATAATCAGATGATCTTCCGACACACAGCAAGATACGGTTATTGACTTTACGGCATAGCGAACGGCATTTGAAACGATATTTTCAAATACCTGCATAATAATATTTGCGTCAACATTTATGTTCTCGGCTTCTGCCACGATTTCAAAGTGAGATTCAAGACCGTTTTCTTGACAGAGCATTTCCAATGTTTTTTCTAATTGATTTGAAAGATCGTTTACACAGGTATACTTCATTTGTATCGGTTGATCTTCCAATTTGCTCATCGTACCCATACTGTAAACATAGCTTTCAATTCGTTCTATGTTCTTTGATACGGTACTCAATATTGCCGCTTTTTTTTCCTCCGAAACGTCTGACCTCATATAGACCTTTTCAAGAAGCTCGACGTTTCCCCTCATAACAGTAAGCGGTGTCCGAAGCTCGTGAGAAAAAGCCTTATTGAGTTTTCGCCTTTCCTCAATCATTCGCCACATCGTTCGGTTATTGTCCTGAAGCGACAGACGCATTTTTTCAAAGGAAGAACAAAGCTGTCCAAGCTCGTCTTTGCCGCTGTAATCTACACCGAAGTCGAGGTTATCATCGGAAATGTTTTCGGAAGCATTTATTAAAAGTTTTATCGGCTTTTGTAGTTTACCGAAATAAAAGATAACGGCACCGATTGTAATACTGACAATACACCAGAAAAAAGAGGAATACTCATAGATCATTGTGTAGAAATTATACGCTTGCTTATCTTCCTCGGAAAATGGAAGACGACCTATATAATGCGTAACACGATAGTCAGACTCGCCCACTTCCTCGGTTTTCTGTTCAACCGAAATGTATTTTGCCCCAACGAGTTGTATTTTTTCATTTGCAAAGCTCATTGTAGCTTTTGAAAGAATTACCGCCAATATGATAAAAAATGACATAACGATGATCAGCGCAGGCATTAGCGGTATTCTTGAAATGAATTTTTTTAGTTTTCCCATTTATACCCACACCCCCATACTGTTGCAATGTATGATTTACAGCCTGCTTCTGTAAATTTAGCCCGAATTTTACGGATATGTTCAACCACCGTCATAGAGTAACCGTCGCTGTCATATCCCCATAAGCGTTCATATATACGTTCTTTGTCAAAAACAATACCCGCATTTGTGGAAAGCAGTTCTATAATGTCAAATTCCGTTTTGGAAAAAGAAATTGGTTGCTCCTTGAAATAGACGGCTTTTGAGGAATAGTCTATAACCAAATCGTCATTGAATTTCAAATCGGATTTTTTCTGCAATCTCATATCACGGCGCAAGTGAGCAGAAACACGGGCACCCAATTCGTCAAGCGAAAAGGGCTTTGTAATATAGTCGTCCCCGCCCGCAGAAAAACCGTTTATTTTGTCAACGTCATCAACATTTGCCGTCAAAAACAAAATCGGACAAGAAACAAACTCCCGAATTTTTTTACACACTTCAAGTCCGTTTAGTTTCGGCATATTAACGTCGAGAAGTATTATATCGGGCTTCTGACTTATTTTTTCAAGTGCTTTCTTCCCATCATAAGCGGATAGCACATCATAACCGCATAAATCAAAGTAATTACAAAGAAGCTCAACAACATCTTTTTCATCATCAACAATTAAAATTTTCGGCAACGCTTAACACCTCCGTTCCCCCGATAATGATAACATACAAATATCAAGATTTTATCAAAAAGAGCTTAACATCTTTATTATACAACAATTATACGCTGTTTTCGGTGATAGAACAAGTAAGTTTGTGTGAATTGTTGAATTGGCTGTCGGTCTGCGAAGCAATGTTTCTGTGCCATAGCTCTGCAATGGTGTTCTTCATAGGCACTACTTAACCTCAGTACGAGGTTATCTTTTAGCAAATACTGAAACAAATATTTTCACTTACCTCTTGACAAAGAAAATTTTATGTGATATAATAGCTCTACATACTGAAACATTTTGTTTCTCGGAGGCGTTATGCGAAGAAAAGACGAATCGAAAAAGAGTGTGATACTTGATTTCATCGACGAGTATTACAACGAATATAACGAGATCCCTGCCGTCAGAACTATCGCGGAGGGTACGGGCATTGCCTTGGCAACCGTGCATCGTTATCTTCTCTCGCTCAAAGAAAGCGGTGAGCTTGAATACAACGGTCGCAAGTCGATCTCTACTAAGCGTATCGATTTGGAATCGCGCCATGCTTCTGCGCCTGTTCTCGGTTACGTTCGTTGCGGAGAGGGTGAAGAGGAAACAGAGGAAGTCATTGAGTATATCCGTCTCCCCGAAAGTTTGGTCGGCACGGGAGAGTTTTTCGTGCTGATCGCAAAGGGCGACTCGATGATCGACGCAGGAGTAAACGAAGGCGACTACGTTGTTATCCGCAAGCAAAATACCGCAAGCGACGGAGATTACGTTGTTGCTCTTTATGAAGGTCTTAACAATCTCAAGGAGCTTGTTATTGATAACGGCAGATACATTCTCCGTTCTTGCAACGAGGATAAAGAAACCTATCCCGACATCTATCCGAGAGATCTGAGGATACAAGGAGTTGCGGTTTGCGTTATGCACCGCTTGAAGAAAAGGAGGTAATCGATGCCCCAAAAGAAATACGATCTTACCTCTGAACGCGGCAATATAGAAAAAGATTTCAAAACGGAGGAAGATCGGCAGAAACGTTTGGACGAAATCGTCAATGCAGACTATAAGCAAAGAACTTTGCCGAAGAAGTATAAGCTTCCGACATTCGATTGCCCCGCTTGCCGCGCGAAGAATATTATGTTCGCAGGCGATGCCGTGGCAAAGAACGAAACGGTGTTATCACTTCTTGAAGAAAATGGCATAGCAGATTACGTTATCATTTGCCCCAAGTGTAAGCAATACATCGGTGTCCGCCGTCACGTCGGAACCGAAATGATTCATCGCGAATTTCGTTCTCTCGCGCCGCACGTTCGATTTGAATATGTTCACGTGTTCAATCACAGAGTTACCGGAGTTTATGAAAATAACGTTCTTCCTTCCGACGCGCTCGTGTTTGAAGGTGTAATCAATGACGAGATTGGTGAGCAACAAGAAGAAGTGAGAACCATTCATTGTGTGCTGTCCCCCAAGAAACCACGCCCGCGCTCTCGCTTTGAATACGCACCGAGCTATTACGAGCGCATTCAAAAATACAAACAAAATCAAATTAAATAACACATATTTTTAGTGATCCATCCTCCCATCTGTGAATATGGGGGATTGTGAAGCTCGCGGAGATTTGTCGCACAGATGAATCCCCCCACGCAATTTGCAAAGCAAATTGCCCGAAGTTCAGCAATCAATCTAAGGGTAGGTATCAGTTACATATCATCACACGCATAATTGGATTCATTTCCTATTATGTTTTGTTGTGGCGGTTGTAAGTGATACCTGCCCTTTTTTGCGCTTTCAATGTCGAAATTTATCGAAGAAAAGGAGAACGAAAATGAATTTTACTTCAAAATGATACGGACTTGTAGTCCGTCTACTTTTCTTGACAAGCACTGCATTTGTGGACACAAAATGCGAAGGTGGGGAGAACCCCAGACCCCCGTACTTAAAAAATTATAATGAAAATCTATAACAAAGGAGTAAAAACAAAATGGAACAGACAGAGGAAAAAGTGAAAGGCGGGCGCAGGCGCACCCACCTTATCAAAGTCTATCTGAGTGACGATGAGTATGAAAAGTTATGCAGGGATGCAGCGACATTCAAACGTGACAAAAGCAAATATCTGCGCTTGCTCATCGAATGGATCGAGCCCGTTGCGCCGCCGTCGATAGAGGTCAAGGAGTTTACGCGCGAGCTTCGGCGCTTGGGCGTGAGTATGAATCAGATCGCAGCGCGGGCAAACACGCTCGGCTTTGTGGATGATCTTGAATACCGTCGCTATGCAGACGCGGTGATGAAGGTGCTTGGCGCGATCCAACAGGAGTACGCAAAGAAAGGAGTAAAGCTAATTGGCAACAACTAAGATTTGGGACGTAAGCGCACACGTAAGCAAGCTCCTTGCCTATGTTGCCAACAAGAACAAAACCACAATGGAGGTGGAGCGTGAGACCGATAACGAAGAAATGCGACTTGCCGCCGAAATGCTTGGATTGCCGTCCGATCATTTTGCTACAGAGGAAAAGAAATTTGTCACGGGAATCAACTGCACCCCCGAAAACGCTAACGAGGTTATGCTGACACTCTTGGAAGGAATCTCACCGTCAGATATCCAAGCCTATCACGGATACCAATCCTTCAAGCCCGGCGAGGTGGATGCCGACACCGCTCACGCCATCGGTATTCAGCTTGCCAACGAGCTATGGGGCGAGGACTTTCCAATCATCGTTGCCACCCATATCGATAGGGGGCACGTGCATAATCATTTCTGCATACCGGCATCGGGATTTTCGGGACGGCGGTATCACGATTGTAACGCTACTTACAAGCTGATGCGCGACACCTCGGACAGACTTTGCAGGGAGTACGGATTGTCGGTGATCGAAAATCCAAGCAAGGATAAACACAAGCATATCGCAGAGGTTCACGCCGAAAAGAAAGGTATCCCTACGATGCGTGATCAGATACGTGCCGATATTGATGCTGTGGCTAATAATGAATTTCTTTCCAAGAACTTTTACAACCGTATGCGAAGCCTTGGCTATACCTTTGAGCGTCGAGGAAAGTATCTCCGCATCAAGCCATACGGCTATAACAAGTTCTTCCGCTTGGACAAGCTCGGCGCGGGATATACCGAGGAGGATATTGAAGCGAGAATAAAGAAGAATGCAATAGAACATCAATGGACGCCGATCAAGTATTACGAGCCAACCTTACGCGAGAAACCGAGAGGTCTTTACGCTCTTTATCTCCATTACTGTTATCTTCTTGGTGTGATACCCAAGGTGATCCCCAAGAATCCCGAAGCCTATGCCGCGATCAAGGAGGACGTGCGTCGCGCACGTATGTACTCGGAGCAGGCAAAGTTCCTCGGCAAGTATTTCCTTGACACGAAAGATGACCTCATACAACACGCGCTTAAGGTTCGTGTGCAAATGGATGTGCTTTATAAGGAGCGGCAGAAGCTCCGCAACAAGATGCGGTGGATGAAAGATCCCGCCGAGATGCAGCCGATACGCGAACAGATCTTTGCTATCTCGGACAAGCTCAAGCCGCTTCGCAAGGAATACGGAATGTGCAGAGATATTTACGACCGCAGTGATAATATTGAAAAGACGGTCGAGCGCGTTGAGTTCCCGCAGCTCGTCGAGCAAGAAAAAAAGAAAGCCGCTCTCAAAAAGAACGGACATGAGGAGAGATAAAAATCAAGTTATCAATTTGCGAACTTGATTTCAAGTGGCGAAATTCTCCACTTGATCTCATGAGACTTAACTATCCGAAAAATCAAATGGTCATTTTGCCCCATTGTTTTTGCCAACGATCATCAAGCGAAAAACGCCCGATGAAATCAAGTGCTCAAAACGAGCACTTGATCACAAGAGGGCAAAGGGTCATTTTGACACTTTGAGTACGGCGCTTCAAGTGGTCATTTTGACCACTTGAAAATGTAAGATCAAAGGCTCATTTTAAACCTTTGATTTTAGGATGGACACCGCGTGTCCACCATACTTTGATAATTAAAACTGACGATCTTGACCGTACAAATTTGTAGCCGTCCACAAAAGCAGATTTACGGTCTTGACCGAAGAAAAACGGCATTTTTCCGTTCCTGACACCCCAAATAGTATCCCACATCATAAAGGCGTTTTCTATTGGAAAACCGGCATTTTTCCACGCTTTTGACCGAGCCTTTTTGACCGAGCCTTTTTGACCGAAAAACGCCTTGCTTCAAAAACAAACCTAATTTAGGAGGACTTTATGATTACAAACAAGAAAAAGAATGAAAAAACAACCGAAATCTATTTTGATGAAACACCCGCGCCCGTAGTGATACGGACGCACAACACCGCATTGAAAAAGAGGCTGCTTATCTTTGCGAAAAAGTTTCCCAACCTCTGCCGCCTTACCGATGATGACGAACTTGGATACCTTTCCTTTGAGATTGATAAGGACAGATTCTCCATCCGCCTCACCGCGCCGTACACGGAAGAACGCCGACAGTTAGCAAGATCCAAGATGATCGAGATCAACAATAAGGAGGAAATAGTATGAAGTCTGAAAAAGATAAATATATCGAAGAACGATATGCCGAATATCAAAAGAAGTGGGCAGAAAATCCGCCTCAGCCTCCTGCCCACGTAGCTATTACCGACCGCGATGAAATACCCATACACTATAACGTATCTGCTTCCACCTTCGATTTTGAGGAAAAAGAAGGTCATACGACCTATGAGGTTTGCGGGCACTTTAACCCTAACGCGCGAGAAAACCTTCTTCAGAAAATTTGGCGAATGATGAAAGAAGAAAGTTTACAATAAAACTTTCGCTTTAGCGTTGTAAAGTGTTGAAATATTTTTTGATTTGTGTTATAATAAAGACAAGCGATAATACTGTATCGGTTGTCGGAAAGGAGAAAATTTGAACAGACAACTGAAAGAAAACAGAATAACGGCTCTCTACTGCCGTCTGTCCCAAGACGATGGACGCGAGGGAGAGAGCAATAGTATCGTCAACCAAAAAGCTTTACTCAATGAATACGCGAGGAAAAACCGCTTCAAAAATCTGAAATTCTTTGTAGACGACGGATACTCGGGAACGACCTTTGACCGCCCTGCATTTCGTGAAATGGAGAAAATGATTGAAAACGGCGAGATAGGAACGGTCATCGTCAAGGATATGTCCCGTCTTGGCAGAAACTATCTGCAAGTCGGAATGTACACGGATATTGTGTTTCCCGAAAACGACGTAAGATTTATTGCCATAAACGATAACGTCGATTCCGCAGTGCAGACCGAGTTCGATATGACACCAATCCGCAACTTCTGCAACGAGCTTTACGCGAGGGATATTGCTAAAAAGATCAAGTCCTCTTTTGCAGTAAAAGGTAATCACGGAGAGCACCTTGCCACAAGACCGCCGTTGGGCTACAAGAAGGATGAGAAAAATCCAAACAAGTGGATAATCGATGAACCTGCCGCAGAAATCATACGAAAGATTTTTAAACTTTGTGTTAGCGGTATGGGACCTCAACAGATTGCGAAGCAATTAGAAGCAGAAAAAATCTTAACGCCTACCGCTTATCTCTACCCCCTGTTTGGCGAGCTTGGTGACAGAGATCCTTACCATTGGGATCATAACACCATCGGCAAAATTCTTGAACGGCAAGAGTATGTTGGCAACACGGTCAACTTCAAAACTACCGCTAAAAACTACCGAAGCAAAAAGCGTGTGATGAACGACAAAGATAATCGAAAGACCTTTGAAGATACACATCCCGCTATTATTGATGCGCATACTTTTGAACTCGTTCAAAAGATGCGGCAGAACAAGCGCAGAAGAACAGCGACAGGACGCTTTCAACTCTTTTCGAGCAAACTGTTTTGTGCGGATTGTGGAGCAAAGCTTCATTTCTCGGGTAGTAATACCAACGAAAAAGAAGACCATTACACTTGCGCAAACTATCGAAGCAACATGGGAACTTGCACGGCACATTATATCCGAAATTCCGTGCTATACGATTTGGTTTTCAAGCATATCAAGAGTATGCTCGTGTATGTGCAGCAGTTTGAAGAAACCTTTGTACGTTGAGAGATTGAAAAGGCGGACAAGGAGCGTCAAATAACCGTAGAGAGCGCCAAAAAGGAAATCGTAGTATTGAAGCGACGAGATGAAGAGCTTGACAGAATTTTCAAGCGAACCTACGAGGATATGGTGTCGGGCAGAATATCCGAGGCGAGATTTGACACTCTTTCCACAGGATACGAACAAGAGCAAGCAAATGTAAAGAGCAAAATTCTTATGCTTCAAGATCTTGTAGAAAACGGCGAGGAGCAGGTGAAAGATTTGAAACAGTTACTTGTCAATGTTCGCAAATACACCGATCCCGAGGAGCTTACTCCCGAAATGTTGAATGATTTGGTTGATAAGATACTCGTCCACGCTCCCGACAAGAGCAGCGGACACAGAAAACAAAAGATTGAAATTTACTACAACGCTGTCGGTATCATTGATTTGCCCGCCAATACGGGAAGCAAACAAGATTCCTCAGCTTCAAAATTAGCCGTATAAACGGAGAAAGTCCGTGTGACTCGAAAGCCACACGGACTTATACGGGAAAACTTCGTTATCGCTACTTAGCATAAAGCAGGTACGCAACGAAATTTGCCCTTTCGGGCAAGTGAAATCGCTTTGCGGTGAAATATTTGCTCCTCAAATGTGAAATGTCCGCTTGCGCGGACGTGGGCAAATTTCATTTCACATCGAGCAAGACGAGATATTTCACAATGTGCGGTAGCACATTATTTCACGTTTTGCGGAAGCAAAACATTTCACTATATGCATTTGTGTCTTCAAATGCAGTGCTTGTCAAGAAAAAAGGACGAGGAATTTTTGCAATTCTTCGTCCTTTTCCTGTTGGTAGGTATTTTGATTTTTATACTGCTCTATCGCAGATCCCCCTCCAAGGCCCCTTTTCTCTATTCATCCTTCGGCAAGCCGTTTGGCATATACGTGGGGACGATCCCGCAAAGCAGGGCGCGCACGTCGGCATCCTCGTTTGCAATGGACAAGCGCAGCGCCTCCACCTGCTCCATAAAATTCGCGGGCAGGCTTGCTTCCTTGCTCACATGGATCAGGCTGTTGGAGGTAGAGCGTGTGGTTTCATCGCGATTGACCAGCTCCTCAAAGATCTTCTCTCCCGGGCGCAGGCCTGTATACACCACCTTGATATCCTTCTCCGGCACGTAACCCGACAGGCGGATCAGTCTGTACGCCATATCGCGAATGCGCACGGGCTTGCCCATATCCAGAATCAGAATACCGCCCTGCTTTGCCAACGCGCCTGCCTGCAGCACAAGAGAAACCGCCTCGGGAATGGTCATAAAATAGCGCACGATATCGGGATGCGTGACCGTCACGGGGCCTCCCATCTCGATCTGCTTTTTGAACAGCGGCACCACGCTGCCGTTGGATCCCAGCACGTTGCCGAATCGCACGGCGGCAAAGCTCGTTTGGCTGATGCCGTTATAATACTGAATGATCATCTCGCACACGCGCTTGCACGCACCCATGACGTTGGTCGGATTGACCGCCTTGTCCGTTGAGATCATGACAAAACGCTCGGTTCCGTACGCATGTGCCGCTTGCACGGTTTCTAATGTTCCGAAAATATTGTTCTTGACCGCCTCTGCGGGGCTATCCTCCATGAGCGGCACGTGCTTGTGCGCAGCAGCATGGTACACGACCTCGGGGCGGTAGCGTGCAAAAATACTGCGCATGCGCGCACCGTCGCGCACCGAGCCGATCAGCACGACCTGCTCCAGATCGGGATAGCTTGCGCGCAGCTCGTTTTGCAGCTCGTAGACGTTGTTTTCGCAAATATCCAGCATGATCAGACGGCGCGGCTTATGCGCTGCGATCTGCTTGCAAAGCTCGCTGCCGATCGATCCGCCGCCACCCGTGACAAGCACGGTCTTATCGCACAGATACCCCGAAATGCTTTCCACATCAATACAAATTGGCTCGCGCTCCAAAAGATCCTCAATATGCACGCTGCGCACGTCCTCGGGACGCAGGCGGCAATTCACCAGCTCCTCCACCGCAGGTACCGTGCGCACGCGACAGCCCGTATCGGTACACATACTCAATATTTCAGCCTTTCTGGCGCGCGGACAGGAAGGAATGGCAAAGATGACGGTATCAATGCGATGCTTTTCCGCCATCATAGCCACCTCATCCACCCTGCCCACAACAGGCACGCCATTGAGCTTGGCACCCATACGCTCAGGATCATCGTCCAGCGCACATACGATCTCAAAATTCCCCTTGGGCGAGACCTCGTGCAGGCTTCGGATCAGCTGATTGGCCGCCATGCCTGCACCAATGATCATCATGCGCCCCGCCTGCAGCTCTGCACCTGCGCTCTTGCGCTTGTGCATGCGCTTTGCAATTTCTCTTTGTACCATATAGCGCATGACCAGCAAGCTCGCACCCACGCAAGCCCAAATGGGATACACACCCCAAGGCAAGCGGTACAGCCCCGAGGGCAAGCCCGGCGCATCAAGGAAAGACGGCACTTGATCTGCCAGCACCTGCACGCCCATGGTCATACCCACGCAAACGCACACCGCCAGGCAAACGCGCAGCACGTCGCGCAAATTGGCATATTGCCAGATCACGCGATGCAGCCCAAAAGCAAAATACAAGATGCCATATAAAACAAATATGATCAAGGCCGCCATGGCAAGCGTTCCCAAAAAGGCTCTCACAGGCTCCGCTGATCCGAGATCCAGACGCATCGCCAGTGCCAAAAACAAGCCAAGCCCCAGCAAAAGTGCGTCTGTCAGCCAAAGATAGATCGGGCGCAGCAATCGCTTCATTTTGGTCATACCGATCACCTCTTGCCCGTCGTGCAAAGCACCGTGCCAAGCACGTTGGCATTGGCTCTGGCAAGCTGCTCACGCGCCCTTTTCAAATACTGCTCGTCTGCCGTGCCTGCACGTACAACCAGTACCGTACCGTCCGCACGGGCAGAAAGCAAGGCAGCATCGATGCATGCGCCAAGCGGCGGTGCATCAAAAATGACAACGTCATAGCTTTGCAGCAGTGCGTCCGACATGGCCTTGAATGCCTGACCGCTCAAGATCTCCTCGGGATCCTTGACGTCCGCTTCCGCATCCAGCAAAAACAGATTTTCGGTCTCGGCGGGCGTCACAGCCCGGTCAAGCGCATATTCGCCCTGCAGATATCCAAGATATCCCCTGCCCTTTGGCAGCTGCAGCGCTTGCCGCAGCGCAGGGCGGCGCAGATCGCATTCCACCAGCAGCACGCGCTTGCCCGCCTTGGCCATCGCCATGCCAAGCAGCGCGACCATATGGCTTTTGCCATCGTTTTCGCCAACACCGCTCACAACCAAGGCTTGGATCGGCTTTTCCATGGACTCGGATGCAAATGCAATATTGCTCATCAGCGTCCCGATGCTGTTTTGCAAAGCACTCTGATCAACCTTCTTTTTCGTACCGTCCGCAGGCAGCTCCGCAAGCACGGGCGCACCGATCGCCTCAGTCAACGCCTCGGCCGTGTACACTTTACCGTCCAGCATCTCAGCAAGCAAAGCGACCATCGCACCCACGGCAAGACCGACTGCGCCAAAGATGGCCACCGTGCGCAGCCTTCCGCCCGCATGAACAGCCGTACTTGCAGGACTTGCCTGCTCAGTCAACGAAATATCGGCATGCACCGTTTCCTTCAAATACGCGATGGCGCATTGCGCATACGCGTTGGCAACCTCTGCCGCCTCGTCGGGATCATCTGCCGTGGCAGACACATAAATAGCGTGCGCTTCTTGATCCGCAGTCACCGTAACGTCGTATTCCTCTATCGATTCCCTGCCCAGCGCAAGCGCGGTCTGCTCCTGCACGGCAGCACCCGAGGCCAGCAGCACGTAGTCACCCATCATCTTCTCCGCACGTGCGATATCATCCGGATCGGGCAATGCATCCGTATCCAGCAAATACAGCGTTGCCTGTGAAGCATAACGAGGCGTTTGCAGCACAAATACAAAGAATGAAGCGAGCAATACCGCCACCACGGCAAAAACGATAACCAGTCTGATCCTTCGTAATATAACCTTGATAACGTCCTTGAAATCCATACGTTCCTCTTATTGTTTCTTTTTCAGTACGCATGCCGCCAAGGGGATCAGCGCCAGCAGACACGCGCAGTGCGCGACCGCATCACAGCCACCGGCAGCTTGCTCGGTCTGTTCCTCTTGCGTCGGAGCCTGCGTATCGAGCGGCTCGGTGGTGACTTCCTCGGTCACAGTCGGTGCAGCGGTCTGCTCGGGCTTGCCTGCAAGCGTCAGATTGACAAAATCCTTGACCACGAAATCCGTCCCGTTGAACTTATAAGCCGCCAGAATCTGATCACTTTCATCTGCATCAATGGCACAGGGCAGCACGCCCAGAGTTGCACCGTTTTGCGGCACAAAGCCGGTGGTATCAATGTGCAGATCAGTCTTGCCGCCTATGGTACAATCGGTATCCATGCTCACAAGCGACCAAGGAATATATACCTCGATGGTATACGAATCGCTTCCCTTTTTATGCCCCTTAGCAGCGCCCGTGATCTCATCCGACACAAGACCGTCCAGATAATTGTGTCGCCATGCCACGATCTTGCCCGATTTGGTTGCGCCAAATGAGAAGAAAATGCCCTCGTTGGTCTTGTTTGCGGGAATGGCATGTCCCGGGTTGATGGCGATCTCCAGGCAGTCAATGCCTACCCAATAGCCGTCCTCTCCGCGGTAACTGGGTGTGGTATCGTTGATGGTTCCCGCATAGTAAAGGCCGCCCTCGTCCCAGGCAAAATGCCAGGTCACCGAGGAATCGCCCACCTCGCCAACCCAGGCAGAGGCACTATCGGCATTCATGACGTAGGTGCTTTCGGCAGCGTACTCGCCCTCGGAGATCACGCCGTCCACGGTGGGTGTGCCGTACTGCGCCACCATTTCAAAATCCGCCTTGGCCGAGGCTGTGGGAATCGCACTCAACGCAAGCAATATCACAAAAAGGATCGCAAAAACTGTTCTTTTCATGGCAATTCTCCAATCGTTTTTTTATATTGTAGCACAGCCTTGCAAAAATGTAAAGTAAAAATTGCCCCAGGCCTTGCAAAACTTGCCAAAATGCGGTACAATATAGGAAATACGAAAATTGGACGGTAAAATATAGATATGTTTATTGTTTTTGAAGGTATAGACGGCGCAGGAAAGACCACACAAATCAATCTTCTGGCTGACAAGCTGCGCGGCGCGGGACTTGATCCCTACATTACGGCAGAGCCGACCGGCATGGAAACCGGCAAGGCCATCCGCCGCGTGCTTTCGGGTGCGGTGAAAAAGACGCCCACACAGGTGGCGGCAATGTTTGTGCAGGACAGAATTGACCACAACGTGGATCCGACCGAGGGCATTGAGGTGCTGCTGGCACAGGGCAAGGCGATCATTTGCGACCGCTACTATTATTCCTCTCTGGCATATCAGGGCTCCTTGACCGATTTTGACTGGGTAATGGCGGCCAACTGCTCCTGCCCCGAAATCAGACGCCCCGATCTTTGCATTTTCCTTGATCTTTCCCCCGAGGAGAGCATGAAGCGCATCACGCGCGATCGCACTCAGGTGGAGATTTACGAAAAGGCCGACACGCTGACCAAGGTGCGCGCAAAGTACATGAACGTATTTGAAAAGCTGTCCGCGCGCGGTGAGCAGATCGAGATCATTGACGCGTCCGGCAACATCGAACAGACCGCCGAGGCGATAGGTAAAGTAATTTTCAAGCATTTTGGGATTTGATAGAAAAAGCCGACAGATTTCGACTCTGTCGGTTTTTCTTTAATATGCAATCACGTAATAAATGACGTAGATCCAGCCAAGCACACCGTGCAATATCGCCCAACCGATCGATTGCCAGTTCACGTAGCTGATCACCGTTGCCAGGACGCAGCCCAGACCAACACCGCCAACGGTTGCGCTCCTGTCCCTTCTGTCTTCAAGCTGCTTGAGCTTTTTTTCGGTCTGCTCCAATTTGTATTGAAGTAATTGATATTTATCCTCATCCTGCTCTCCAAGGCCGTTCCATTCTTTTCCTTCAAGCAGCTCACGAATTGTAATATCCAGTTCCTTACAAAGCTGCTCAACAACGGCATAGTCCGGCATATTACGGCCGTTTTCCCATTTGGAAACCGTCTTATTGGATACGCCCAGCCGCTGTGCAAGCTGCTCCTGCGTCAAATTTTTCGCTCTTCTTTTGTCGGCAATAAATCTACCCGTTTCTTTTTGATCCATGAATCTCTCCTCCTTTATCCCCAGTTTAGCACCAAAGCCGGAAAATTGCAATCCCTTACATGGAGAATTTCGGTAGAATAATCAAATTTGGATCGTTTTTCATGATGTACTATCAAAAATGAGTTGCCATTTCATCGCGTCCCAAAGCAAAATGCTGCATGGATTGAAACGGATATGCATAAAGGAGGATTTGCGTCATAAAGCCTCCCCGCGGGGGAGGGGGACCGCGGAGCGAGCTTGTGAGCGGGCGGTGGTGGGGGTTCCCATAAAACCGCTCAAAACAATTCTAAGCCGTCCTCCCCATGGGGCAACAGAATCCTGTTCTTTCAAAAAACATTGTGTGGAACCAAGAGACAACTTGTCCGCTTTTTGTTCAGAGCATCCGTATGGGAACCCCCACCACCGCAACCGCGTCACTTGTTTCCCTCGTGCCTCGGTCAATTGCGCTCCGCTGCGGTCCCCCTCCCCCGCGGGGAGGCTTTTTAGCGCGAATCCGTTCCTATGATCATCCGATCGAGTGAAAAAGTAACTCTTGGTGATATACTATTAATGTAAAATTTTAGCAGAAACAAGGCAGTGGGGGCGATTGAACGAATCGCCCCCACTGCGATAACTATTTATAAAACAAGCAAGGGCTGCATCACGTAGATGCAGCCCTTGCTTTGCGCGGATAATCCCGCGAATTTATCGGCCCGTCCGGCCTTTTCCTATAAATATCTTTTCGGGGGTGCTTATGCAACCGTGAAGTCGCTAAGCATGGTCTTGATTCTTTCCACGTCCTCGTCCTTGTGTACGTGTACCGTTACGGGATGACGCAAGTCAAGGCTGAAAATACCAAGAAGAGATCTGCCGTCTACAAGGTATCTGCCCGAACCAAGATCGACAACACCGTCATACGCAACCAGCGTGCTGACCAGCTTGTATACGTCGTTGATCTCTTTGAGTTGAATTTCAAAGCTCTTCATAATAATTTCCTCCTTACATGAGAATGGATGCGTAATCGCTTTTCCGATTACGCCATCATTATACTCCCAAGAAAGGATTTTTGCAAGAGGTATACCGACGAAGTTACCAATCATATCATGAAATATTTGGTCAATTTGCACAATTTTAGGCTCGCCGCTTTATGCAACGAGCCTAAATTCCTTTAGCCAAAAAAATGATCCTCGATCTCAGCACACAGCCAATGATACATGGGCAGGTGATATTCCTGCACGCGATAGGTATCGGTTGCAGGTGCATGCAGCACCACGTCCGCAAGCGCATCCAGCGCACACTCGCGCTCTCCGACCATGCCGATCACAGACACGCCAAGCGCCTTTGCCACACGGGCAGCGGCCAGCACGTTTTTGGAATTGCCCGAAGTGGAAATGCACCAAAGCACGTCCCCCTTTTTAGCCATCGCCAGCGTTAGCTGTGCGTACACGGTTTCGGCATCCACGTCGTTGCAAAAGGCTGAGATGATCGCACCCTGTGAAGGCAACGATATGGCAGGCAGCCCCATTTGCAGGCGGTCAGCCAGCGCCTGTCCCAGCGCATCACGCAGATTCGGTGTCAGCTCTCTTTTCAAGGCAAAGCCCTTGAGCAACTCACCCGCAATATGGTCGCAATCGGCAGCCGAGCCGCCGTTGCCGCACAAAAGCAGCTTTCCGTCGTGTGCATACGAATCGATCAAAAGCTCCCTTGCCTTTGCAAGCGCATCCGCCTGCGCTGCAAGCGAGGGATAATGTTCAAACAACGCTATCTTCATAGTCCTCTCCTCATTCTGCCATCATAGCCACGCACAAAGCGGCCTTGTCCCCCACCGATTCGGTCAGCTCGGCAGGCACGATACGGCAAACCGCCAACGATGCGGGCAGCGCCTCTTCGGCAAGCGTTCTTTCCATTGCCTTTTGCAAAAGCCTTCCGCTCCTTGCGTAAATGCTGCCAAGCACGATGCACTCGGGATTGAGAATATCCACCAGCACCGCAAGTCCGCGCCCCAGCATCTCTCCGCAAGCCGTCCAGACCGCCATCGCGACCTCATCTCCGTCATCGGCTGCCTCGGCCAATTTTTTGGCGGTGATGCTGTCAAGCTCCTGCTCGCTTTTGCAAAAGCCGCATACCTTTCCCGAAGCCAAGGCCTCTTTTGCATAGGCTGCACCAAGCTGTGCCAGTCCGCCGCCCGAGCAAAAGCCCTCAAACGAGCCCTTTTTATAGTACCCCACAGGGCCGTCGGGTGCCATGCGCACGTGTCCGACCTCGCCTGCGTTGTCGTTTGCGCCAACGTAAAGACGGCCGTCCAGCACAAGTCCTGCACCCATGCCCGTACCAAAGGTCAAAAACACCATATTGCGCGTGCCGCGTCCTGCGCCAAAGCGATACTCGGCCAAGGCGCACGCATTGGCATCGTTGCAAAGTGCTGTGGGCAGGCCAAAGCGATCACGCAGCATTTGCACGATCGGCACGTTGTCCCACCCCGGCAGATTGGGAGGCGACTGGATCAGGCCTGTGCGCGAATCCAAAGGGCCTCCGCAGCTGACGCCAATGGCCCTGACGCGCTGTCCGTGCGCCTTGGCTTCCGATAAAAGCTGATCGGCTGCCTCGAAAATACGTGCCAGCGTCTGCTCCTTATCGGTGGTATCAAATCGCACCTTTTGCAGCACCTCACCGCTTCCGTTTCCGAGAACCAGCGCACATTTTGTCCCGCCTATATCAATTCCGAGATATATTTCCATATCAATCCTCTAATTCTTCCAGTTCCTCGTAGTCCAGGAGCAACTGCTCCTCGATCTCGTTCTTTCGCGCGTCCAGCGCGGCCACGCGCTCGTAATCGGTTGCGGCCTCACCGAACAAGGCTTGCTCGATCTCTGCAAGCTCTTCTTCCAGCGCCTCGCATTCGGCATGCAGCTTTTCAATGCGGCGCACCCTTTTGCGCTCGGCAGCCACATCCTGCTTGTTTTTGAGATACTGCATCTTGGCTGTGCCGACCTCGGTCACAGCAGCTCTTGTCTGCCCTGCCTCAGCCTCGGCACGGCGTGCCTGCACGTATCTTTCGTATTCGGTATACC